>JAYUPP010000017.1:0-15237 GCA_043760045.1 Betaproteobacteria bacterium | reverse complement strand
CATAACTTGCCAGTGTCAGTGTGCGTGCCGAGTACACCGAGCACCAGTCCATCTGCCAGGGCACACCGGCGTGGCCCATCATCGCCAGCTGCGCGTCGATGCGCTGTTGCAGCGACGCCGGCTGCAGCGCAACGTCGGCCGTTTCGCCGGGTGGCAGTTGGTAGTCCACGCGCCAGATGCCGTGCGGTTCGCGGTGCATCAGCACCGTGTTGCCCGGGTTCCATGCGGGGTCGAAATAGGCCAGGCGTTCGGTGGGCAGCGGCAGCTTGATGCGGATGTCGGCAATCACGAAATTGCCTTCGTAGGAAGCACCTTCGAGCTTGAGCTTCAGCAGCGTGCGCACCGCCGAGCGGCCACCGTCGGCTGCCACCAGCCAATCGGCGCGCAGCGTGTAAGGGCCTTCTGGCGTGTCCACTTCGATCGCCACGCCGTCGGCACGCGACTGCAGGTGCACGAGCTGGTTGCCCCAGCGCAGGGCTATCAGCGGCTGCGCGCGGCAGGCGTCGAGCAGATATTCCTCAACGAACTGCTGCTGCAGGTTGGTCATCGGCGGGTGGCGGTCATCGCTGTCGTGCGGAGCCTCCATGCGAAACACACGCTGGCCGCGATAAAAGGAATTGCCGCAGCGCCACGGCAGGCCCGCTGCGCTGACACGCGCTGCCACGCCCAGCTGCTGCAAGATTTCCATCGTGCGGCGCGTGAACACGATGGCGCGGCTGCCCGCTGAAACCTGCAGTTCACTGTTCAGCACCACGCTGGGCACACCGTGGCGCGCCAGTTCCAGTGCCGTCACCAGGCCCGCCAGCCCGGCGCCGACGATCGCCACGCCGGTGCCTTGCTGCGCCGGGTGCTGCGAAGGCAGCCAGGGTGCGTGCACACTGTAGCGGTAGTAGAGCGAAGGTCGCGGTTCAGTGGCGGGCAGGTGCACGGTGGCGGCGGCGCATGGAAAAAACAGGTGCCGGTTATAGGGCATCGCGTTGCGTGGGCCGGCCGCGCCGGTTGCAGCAAGGCTTCAGCCAGAATCAAATCGCGCGAAGCGCAGTTGATAAGTCCAACCAGGCCCGAGAAATCCAGACATGCCCACAACCCGCCCGCAGAAGGAAACCCCATGACCGCGTTTTTCCCGAGCCGCACCGTGGTTGGCGCGATGCTTGAGTTTGCGGGCGCCTGGCGGGCCATGGAAAGCGCAATGCACCAGCCGCCGCACCACAAGCCGCCCGTGCACCCGGTGCTGTACATCAAGCCCGCCAACACCTGGCAGCGCGCCGGCCAGCCGGTGCTGCTGCCGGCCGACGTGCCTGAGGTTGAAGTGGGCGCCACGCTGGGCATCAGCTTTGTGCGCACCGCAGCGCGTGTCAAAGCTGAACACGCGCTGGACTTCGTGGCCGGCTACTGCATCGTCAATGACATCACCGTGCCCCACAGCGCGCTGCTGCGCCCACCCATGCGCCAGAAGTGCCGCGACGGCTTCTGCCCCATCGGGCCCTGGGTGCCGGCGCAGCACTTGGGCGACCTGGGCGACCTGGAAATTCGCGCCTACGTCAACGGTGATCTGCGGCAGCACAGCCACACGCGCCAGTTGCGCCGCAGTGTGGCGATGCTGATCGCTGAAGTCAGCGAATTCATGTCGTTAGGCCCGGGCGACCTGCTGCTCATTGGCGTGGCGGAAGATCCGCCGCGAGCCAAAGCCGGGGACCGCATGGCGGTCGAAATTGACGGCATCGGCCGGCTGGAAAACCCGCTGCAAATGGAAATCGTGCCGATGCCGGTGGCGGCATGAAAACCGCCCGCGTGTTTTTTGGTGGTGCTGTTCACGAAGCCACCGAAGCAGCCGGCGAACCCGGCGCCTTGCGCCTGGCCGACGGCCGCGTGGTGCCAGAAAGTGCGGTGATGTGGCTGGCGCCATTTGAGCCGCGCACCCTGTTTGCGCTGGCGCTTAACTATGCCGACCACGCCCAGGAACTGGCCGCCAGATCAGCGCCCGAACAGGGCAGTTTTCTGCAGGCGCAGCGCAGCGAGCCGGTGGTGTTCCTGAAAGGCGCCAACAGCGTGGTGGGCCACCGCGGCTGCACGCGCCGCCCGGCCGACGGCGAGTTCATGCATTACGAATGTGAACTGGCGGTCGTCATCGGCCGCACCGGCAAACACATTCCACGCGCGCAGGCGATGGACTTTGTGGGCGGCTACACGGTGGCCAACGACTACGCCATCCGCAATTTTCTGGAACCTTATTACCGCCCCAACCTGCGCGTGAAAAGCCGCGATGGCGGCACCGCTTTGGGCCCCTGGCTGGTGGGCCGCAGCGACATCAACGACCCGATGAACCTGAAGCTGCGCACCGAAGTCAACGGCCGTGTGGTGCAAGAGGGCCACACCGGCGACATGGTGCACGACGTGGCATCGCTGATTGAATATCTCAGCAGCTTCATGACACTGAGCCCCGGCGATGTGATTTTGACCGGCACGCCCAAAGGCAGCGTGGACGTGCAGCCGGGTGATGAGGTGGTGTGCGAAGTGGAAGGTGTGGGCAGACTGCTCAACACCCTGGTGGCAGACTGGCAACCCTGACCGCGATGAAAAAAACCCCCATGCAAACCGCAGCCCAAACCCAGCAGCAGCGCGAAGCTTTCTATGGCCGCGCCGACACGCAAAACATGGCGCCGCTGTGGACGCGCCTGAAAAGCCTGGTGCCCGTTGCGCCCACGCCCGTGGGCGTGGTGCACCGCTGGGCGTATGCCGACGTGCGGCCTTACGTGCTGGAATCGGCACAGCACATCAGCGCGCAGGAAGCCGAACGCCGCGTGATGATTCTTGAAAACCCCGGCCTGCGCGGCAGTTCGCAGATCACGAATTCGCTGTATGCCGGGCTGCAGCTCATCATGCCGGGTGAACTGGCGCCCGCGCACCGCCACACCCAAAGTGCGTTGCGTTTCATTGTTGAAGGCAGCGGCGCTTACACCGCCGTGGACGGCGAAAAAACGTTGATGCAGCCCGGCGACTTCGTCATCACACCGTCTTGGACCTGGCACCACCACGGGCACGACGCCAGCGGCCCCATGGTGTGGCTGGACGGGCTGGACATTCCCATCACCGCGTTTTTCAACAGCACCTTTCGCGAAGACCATCCCGCGCAGGCGGCCGCGCTCAGCCGCCCCCCGGGCGACGCACTGGCCCGTTACGGCAGCGGCTTGCTGCCGGTGGGCTGGAAAGCAGGCTCGTTGAATTCGCCGGTTTTCAACTATCCGTATGCCCGCACCCGCGAAGCGCTGTTCACGCTGGCACGTGCAACTGCGCCCGACACGCATGCCGGCCACTTGATGCGTTATGTGAACCCGGCCGATGGCGGCTGGGCCATGCCCACCATGGCCGCGATGATTCGTTTGCTGCCGGCCGGCTTTGCCAGCAGCCCTTACCGCAGCACCGACGGCACCGTGTTTGTGGTGGTGGAAGGCCAGGGTGAGATCGGCATCAGCGGCGCGCATGGGGATGAAACACAACGCCTGCCGTTGACACCCCACGACGTGGTGGTGGTGCCGGGCTGGACGGCCCACACGCTGCACGCCAGCAACGACCTGGTGCTGTTTTCCTATTCAGACCGCGTGGCGCAGGAAAAGCTGGGCTTCTTCCGCGAACAGCGCTTCTGACTTTTTCAGCCCCGCGTTGCCCAGCAAAAAGAGGCCCCCAAAAAGCCAAACGGCCTGCCCTGGGTAGCAGGGCAAGCCGAAGATTCAGATGGTCGGGGCGGCGGGATTCGAACTCGCGACCCTCTGGTCCCAAACCAGATGCGCTACCAGGCTGCGCTACGCCCCGAAGCTGCGCATTGTAGCCGGTGCTTCGGCGGCTGGGCCTGCGCTCACCGCGCAGCGGCCTGAGGCGCCGGCAGTTGCAGCTGCCGCGCCACCGCCAGGCACTGCTGGATATGCTGTTCACACACAAATTTCAGCGCCGTGAAGGTCAGCACCGCCGACACCGCCTGCCCGGCCAGCGGCACGTATTTCGCGGCTTGTTGGGCTGTGAGGCGCACACCCACCATCTGCACCAGGCGCAGCGCCAGTTCACGGGTCACGATCTTGCCCACCAGCAGTCCACCGGCCGAGCTGATGGCTTTGTAGACCACCAGCCGGCGGTCGGGCGCGAGCTGTTCAATCTGCGCCGGCGACAAGCCAAATTCGGCGTTGATCTGCGGCAGCAGGCGCATCAGCAGGCCGACATCAGCCACCCAGTCGATGCCGGGCAGCGGCACGATGGCCACGCCGGCTGCCAGCGCAGCACCGCGCGTGACGCGTTTGCGGCAGCGCTCGGCCACCGCCTGCAGCGAAGACGCTGTTCTGCTGGCCGTGCTGCTGGCGTCCAGCACCTCCCAAACCACGGGCTGGGCCTGGGCACTGGGGCGCGGCTTGGGGCCTTGCCTGCCGTCGGCCGCCGTTGAAGTGGTCATGGTGCGTCCTGGTGGGTTTGAAGGCGGGCCCGTTGCACCCGCAAGGCAGGTGCAACGCTTGAAAAAACGCAGGCCACAAGCAGCATACCCTGGCTCCCCTGTTTGCGGGGGTGCTGCACCTTGCTGGCCATAACACCAGGCTATACGCTAGCCCGGCACCTGTAACGAGACTGGCGGTAGCGCCTGAGCAGGTTGCACACGCCCTTACCAAGTCCACCAGGAGAGACACCATGATGACCCGTTCCGGTCTGCTTGCCACTGCCCTTTTGTCCATCGCATCTCAGGCAGGCGCTGCGCCCACGCCAGTGTTTTTTGAAGCAGCAGGCGCCAACGCGGCAGCCATCACGCCCATGCGCGACAGTTTCCGCGCCGCCATCGGCGGCGGCGTGGTGGGCGGGGCGAATGGATCGTTCGGCGGCGTGCGGCGCGAAATCAACTGGGATGGCGTGCCCGATGCACGCTCTGATGCCAACCTGCTGCCAGCGAATTTCTTCAACGTCAATTCACCACGCGGCGTGGTGTTCAGCACACCCGGCAGCGGCTTTTTGGTCAGCGCCAATGCAGGCACGGTGTCGCCCATCTTGTTCGGCTTTCCGAACGACTTTGCGGTTTTCAGCGCGCAGCGTTTGTTCACTGCCGTGGGCAGCAACATCACCGACGTGAACTTCTTTGTCGCCGGCACCAACACTGCAGCCACCACCACGGCCTTTGGTGCCATCTTCACCGATGTGGAAGTCGACAACACCTCGAAGATCGACTTCTTCGATGAAACCGGGGCGCTTTTTCTGACCCGCAGTGTGTTGCCATCGGGCAACCAGGGCCTGTCTTTCCTGGGCGCCACGGTGAGCGGTGGCGCCATCAGCCGCGTGCGCATCACCTCGGGCGTGAACACCCTCCTGGCCAACGGTCAGCCCGGTGACCCTAACGCTGAGTTGGTGGTGATGGACGATTTCATCTACGCCGAGGCGGTGGCGGCAGCGGTGCCCGAACCCACCTCGATGGCGCTGGTGGGCCTGGCGTTGGCGGGCCTGGTGGCGCAAACACGCCGCCGCAGCGGCGCGCAGTAAACGCCCCCGTTTTACTCCCTCGCCCTTGCAGGGAGAGGGTTGGGGTTGACGGGTTGCGCAACCGTGCCCAGCCGGCAGCAGTGCACCTTCACCCCTGCCCACTCCCTTGAAGGGAGAGGGCGTGAAGAGCAGTTTCGCGCAGCGCCGCCAGCGTGGTGCGGCTGGTGCTGACATTCGCGTCCAGCTTGACGTGTATCAGCGTCGGGCCATCAGCAGCCACCGCGCGCTCGGCGGCGGCCACAAAGGCTGCGGTGGTGTCTGCTGTTTCTGCGTGCCAGCCGTAAGCGCGCGCCAGCGCTGCGAAGTCGGGGTTGTAGAGGTCACTGCCGCTGACACGGCCCGGATACTCGCGTTCCTGATGCATGCGGATGGTGCCGTAGGTGCCGTTGTCCACCACCACGCTGATCAACTTCTTGGCGCCATAACCGGTGGCGGTGGCCAGTTCCTGCCCCGTCATCAAAAAGTCGCCGTCGCCGGCAATGTTCACCACCCAGCGCTCGGGGTGAAGCAAGGCCGCAGCCACCGCTGCGGGCACGCCGTAACCCATCGCGCCCGAGGTGGGCGCCAGCTGCGTGCGGCCATGGTGTTGCAGCCCCGGCAGGCGGCCGTAGCGGTGCAGCCAGCCGGCAAAGTTGCCGGCGCCGTTGGTGTAGACGGTGCTCTCGGGCAGCAGCGCCTGCAGGGTCTTGATGGCCACTGCCATGTCCATTGGCGCCACCGCCGGGGCCACCAGATTGGCAACGTATTCAACACCGGCGGTCAGGGCCTGCGCTTGCCACGGCAGGTTGACCGGGGCCGTCAACGATTCCAGTGCCTTGGCCGCCACCGCCATGCTGGACTGCAGCATCAGGTCGGCTGCATAGACCCGGCCCAGCTCTTCAGCGCCGGCATGGATGTGCACCAGTTTTTGTTGTGGCTGCGGTGCGTGCAGCAGCTGGTAGCCGCCGGTGGTCATCTCGCCCAGGCGCAAACCCACTGCTATCACCAGATCGGCGTTCTTGATGCGCTGCACCAGCTTGGGGTGGGTGCCGATGCCCACGTCGCCGGCATACAGCGGGTGGCGGTTGTCAAAGGTGTCTTGAAAGCGCCAGCCGCAGGCCACCGGCAGCTGCCAGTTTTCAGCAAAACGCTGCAGCGCGCTGGCCGCTTCGGCGTCCCAGCCCGAGCCGCCCGCCAGCACGATGGGGCGCTCTGCGGCAACCAGCAGCGCACGCAAATCGCGCAGGCCACCGGGAGCCGGCCAGGCGTGCACGGGCTCCACACGCGGCAACACCGGCGCGGCCGTGGGCGTGCTCAACATGTCTTCGGGCAGCGCCAGCACCACCGGCCCGGGCCGGCCCTGCATCGCGGTACGGAAAGCGCGGCTGATGTATTCGGGCAGGCGGTCGGCGCTTTGCACCTCGGCCACCCACTTGGCCAGGCCCAGCGTGCCGGGGCTGAACATCTGGCGGTAGTCCAGTTCCTGGAAGGCTTCACGGTCTTTCTGGTCGCTGGCCACCTGGCCGATCAACAACAGCATCGGTGTGCTGTCCTGAAAAGCCGTGTGCACGCCGATGCTGGCATTGGTGGCGCCGGGGCCGCGTGTGACCAGGCACACACCCGGCCGGCCCGTCAGCTTGCCTTGCGCTTCGGCCATGAACGCGGCACCACCTTCTTGCCGGCAGGCGATGAAGCGGATGCGGCTGCGGTGTTCGTAGAAGCCGTCCAGCACGGCCAGATAACTTTCGCCGGGCACGCCGAAACAGGTGTGCACGCCTTGTTCGATGAGCGCCTCGACCAGCGCGTGGCCGGCCGGCCGCACGGGTGTTGTTGTTTGTGTTGTTGTTGTTGTTTGTGTTGTTGTTGTTGTTGTTGATTTGGCTGTTTTTGTTGACGTGTTCATGGCTGCAAAGTGTGTCGCAATTCAGGCACAGCTTGAACGGGCCGCATGCGCCGCCTGCAGCGCAGTCAAGGCGGCGCAGCTCACTTCATCGCCCTTTTTGAAACCCAGCCGAGCGGCTGTGCCGCCGGCCAGTTCCAGCACCGCCAGGGTGGGCAGGCCCGAACTGAAGTCGCCGCTGGCGTGGGGCGCCAGTTGCTGGGCGATGCTGTCGATGCGCCCGCTGGGCCCGATGAACACCATGTCCAGCGCCAGGTAAGTGTTGGCCATCCACATCTCGACCACCGGCGTGTCGGGGTAAACAAACAGCATGCCACCGTTGGCCGGCAGGCTCTTGCGCCAGCTCAGGCCGAAGTTGCGTTCGGCGCGCGTGCGCGCCACTTCGACGGTGAACGGGTGTTGCCGGCTACCCGAGACGATGTGCAGTGGCGTGGGTTCATAACGAAACCAGTGGCGGGTGCGCAAACGCCACCCGGCGCGTTTCAGTTCGGAAAAAAGAGCGTTCATGGCGTCAGGCTTGAGGATGCTGTTGCAGGCGCCGGCGCGGCCCCGTTGGGTACCGCCACCAGCAACTGCAGCAGCTGCTGATAGCGCGCCAACCAGGCCTGCACACGCGGCGCAAAAAAGAGGCCTGTTTTGTACTGCGCATGGCACACCAGTGAGCTGCCGGTGTCATCGATTTCCAGCGACAACTCTGACTCGCTGATGCCGCGGTCGAGGTCGTGGCGCCGCGCGCCCAGGTGGGCGAAGCGGTGTTCCCAGCCGTGCTGCCGGTCGTGCAGTTCCAGCCACACCGGCAGCAGCTGCTTGCCGCCGTGCAGCGCCGGGCCGGTGCCATTTTCAAGGGCTTGTTCCAGCGCTTGCGCGAGCGGCAGGTCCTGGTGCGCGTAAGCTTCCAGGCAGGTCTGTCGCACCTGCAGCAACAGCGCCCGCAACATCGGCGGCAACACCGGCCGCAGGTTGTGGCTGCCGGCCAGCCGCAGACGCAGAGGCAAGCTGCTGATGGTGCAGCCAGCCAGCTCTTGAAGGCCGGTGTTGGACCGGCCGGCCACCGAAGTGCCGATGACCAGATCGTCCTGCGCGGTTTGCTCCCACAACAGGACTGCAAAGGCGGTCAGCAGCACCATGTACAGACTGGCCTTGTGGCTGGCGGCCAGCCGTTTCAGATCGGCCCTCAGTGCAGCGTGCACCACACAGGTTTCGCGCCCGCCTTGCCAGCGTGGAATGGCGCGCCGCGGCAGGTCGGCAGGCAAACGCAGCGGCGGCGGGCAGTGCTGCAGTTGCTGCTGCCAGTAGGCCAGCGCCGTGTTGAATTCACCGGCGGCCTGGCGGTTGTGCTGCCAGGCGGCGTAGTCCAGATAACGCAGGTGCGGTTGTGATGCATCGCGGCCGCTGCCGCTGATTTGCGCTTCGTAGGCGACCAACAGGTCGTGCACCACCCTCTGCGTGCTGTGGCCATCGGTCAGCGCGTGGTGCACGATCAGCACCAGTGCATGTTCGTCGTTAGGCAACGCCACCAGCACCCAGCGCACGGCCGGGCCTCGCTGCAGGTCCAGCGGCTGTTGCACCAGCGTGGCCAGCACAGCGGGCAGCAGTTCGCGCTCGCCGGGCCCGGCTTGAATGTGCTCGATGGGCACCACGCCAGCCGGCGCCACCGTTTGCCACAGCGTGCCTGCGCGCGGCTGCAGCAGCGTGCGCAGGTTTTCGTGGCGCGCCACGACGGTGTTCACCGCCTGCTGCAAAGCGGGGCGCTGCAGCGGCCGGGGCAAGCCGATGACCTCTGAGGTGTTGAACAACGGCCAGCCGCGCAGCGCCTGCGCGCCCGACCAGAACACCGTCTGTTCAACCGATGCGGGTGCGGTGTTCCCTTCGGGCGGCGCGGTGGCCACCAGCGGCAACGCTGGCAGCGGCAGCCGCGCGGCGGCGGCTGCACCTTCAGCAAGCTCGTGATGAGTGCGCTGCACAGCAGCGATCCACGCCGCCTGGGCACGCAGGGTGGTGTGTTCAAACAGGTGTTCAGGATCAACCTCCACACCCAGCTGCGTGCGCACCGCCAGGCCGATGTGCATCAGGCCCAGCGAGTCGCCACCGAGCGCAAAGTAGTCATCGTCAAGGCCCAGGTGGCGCGTGGCCAGCACCTCGGCCCAGATGTCCAGCAACTGCGCTTCGGTGGCCGTGTGCTGCTGCGCGGCTGCTGCGCTGTTTGAAGCTGGCTGCTGCGGCGCGGGCAAGGCGCGACGGTCCACCTTGCCGTTGGCGGTCAGCGGCAAGTTCGGCAGCACCACACACAGCCCGGGCAACATGTGGCTGGGCAGTTGCCGGGTCATGTGCTGGCGCAGGTCTTGCGTTGAAGGCTGGCTGGCGTTGGCGCTCATCACATAAGCCACCAGCAGCTTGTGCCCGGGCCGGTCCTCACGCAGCAGCACCACCGCCTGGCGCACTTGCGGGTGGGCTTCCAGCACGGCTTCGATCTCGCCCAGCTCGATGCGAAAACCGTTCAGCTTGACCTGGAAATCGATGCGCCCCAAAAATTCATAGTTGCCGTCAGGCAGCAAACGCACACGGTCGCCGGTGCGGTACAGGCGCGGCTGTGAGCCGTCGGCGTCAAAGGGGTTGTTGATGAATTTTTCGGCCGTCAGCTGCTCGCGGTGCAGATAGCCCAAAGCCAGGCCGGCGCCGCCGATGTAAAGCTCGCCAGGCACGCCCAGCGGCAATGGCTGCAGGCGTTCGTCCAGCACATGGTGCGTGGTGTTCCAGATCGGCCGGCCGATGGGCTGCACGGCCGCGTCAAGCTGGGCGCTGCAGGTGAAAGTGGTGGTGTCGATGCAGCACTCGGTGGGCCCATACAGGTTGATCAGCTCAAGCCGGGGCGGTGTGGTCCGGGCTTGACTCTGGCCGCTGGCAACTGGCTGTTCAGACCGCTGAACAAACCGTTGATCAAACCGCTGAACCAGCGCGGTGGTCAAAGCCTCACCACCGCAAAACACCCGCTTCAGGCTGGTGCAGTCAGCGAAGCCCGGCTCGTCCACCAACAGCTGCAGCACCGAGGGCACCAGTTGCAGTGTGGTCACGCGGTGCTGGGCGATGGTGCGTGCCAGGTAAGGCATGTCGCGGTGGCCGCCCGGGCGCGCCAGCACCAGCCGCGCGCCGGTCAGCAAAGGCGCCAGAAATTCCCACACCGAAGCGTCGAAACTGAACGGGGTTTTCTGCAGCACGTGGTCGCCAGCACCCAGCCGGTGGTGCGCCACCATCCAGGCCATGTGGTTGCAGATGGCGCGGTGCGGCAACACGGCGCCTTTGGGTTTGCCGGTGGAGCCCGAGGTGTAGATCACGTAACAGGGGTCATCACCGCGCACGGCGGCGCTGGCGGTTGCGGCCACGTCATCTCGCGCGGGCACGGCACTGGACGCCGTGCCTGCTGGCGCGGCCGCTGCGTCCATGCACAAGGCCGTGACCACCGGCGGCAGGCGGGTTTGCAAGGTCTCATGCGTCAGCACCAGCGCCGCAGCGCTGTCGGCCAGGGTGTCGTGCAGCCGCTGCGCCGGAAAGTCGGGTTCCAGCGGCAGATAAGCACCGCCGGCTTTCCACACCGCCAGCATGGCCACCACCATGTCAAAAGACCGTTCCAGCAACACACCCACCATGGCGCCGCGCCGCACGCCCCGCTGTTGCAGCTGTTGCGCCCAGTGGTTGGCGCGGGCGTCCAGTTCGGCAAAGCTCAGCGTGCTGCCCTCAACCACGACGGCCACGGCATCGGGTGTGCGGCGCACCTGCTGTTCAATCAGGTGATGCAAACCGGCGCCGCCGCTGGCCTGGGCAACGGCGACTGCGGTGCGGTTCCACTGCGCCATCAAACGCTGTTCAGCGCGCGACACCAGCGGCAGCAGGCCCATGGCACACGTGGGCTGCACCAGCGCGCTGTGCACCAGCCGCATGAAGTTGCTGCGCAAACGCCGCAGACCGGCACGGTCCAGCACGGCCGCGTCGCAGCTCAGCGCCACGCTGATGCCGCCTGGGTTTGTGGCCAACAGCAGCAGCACCACATCCACACCGGCGCCGCCTTGCAACTGAAGCGCAGCGGTGTTGTGCTGCATCGGGCCTTCGGTGATGTGGGCGGCAACTTGAAACGTCTGCGGCGCTGGCGACAACGGCTGCTGCGCCTGCGCCCCATACGCCTGCTGCGCCCGTTCTGCCTGCTGCACACGTTCTGCCTGTTGCGCCTGTTGCGCCCGTTGCGCCCGTTGCGCCGCAGCGGCTTGTTTTTGCCAAGCCGCATGCTGATCGGCCCAGCTGCTGTCACCAGCCAGCACGCTGCGCAGCGCGAGCACCCGCGCCGAGGCTGGCGGCTCGCATGCCTCAGCCGAGTGCTCAAAGCGGCGCTCGTCCAGCAGCCCCAGCGCCAGTTCGTCCTGGGCCCAACAGCGGTGCCAAAAAACCGCCCACAGCGACACCAAAGCCATTGCCGGATCGGCACCGAGGGGCCGGCACTGGGCCACCCACGCCAGCCAGAAGGCACGGCCCAAACCCAGCCGAAGCTGTTGGCGGCCCGGGGCTTTCACCGGCTGCGGCCTGGCGCTTGCTGTTTCCATCTGTGCGTTCAACTGTGGTTCAAGGGCTTGTGCAGGCGGTGCCCAGCGTGGCGGCGGTTTTGCCACGGTCCGCCGGCACGGGGTTGTGGCGCAACAGCTCGCGGCCGACCTGCCACAACGCGCAGGTGGCCAGCGGTGCGCCCGCAAAACGAGGCCGGTTTTCGCCGGTGGCTGCAGCGCGCTCGGGCGACGCTGTTTTCAGCAGCAACCAGCCGTCCCACACACCCGAGGTGCCCACCCACCAGCTGCCTTCGGCGGCGCCGGCTGCGGCCGGCAAGATGCGCGCAAAGGGCAACATCGCCGCCAGTGGCGCGGGCGGGTTTTCGTTCGCTCGCAGCAACATGTCGTCACTCGGCATTTCATGCACCGACACGCGCACATCGTCGCGCAGCGGACGCACCAGCGATTCACCCGGGATGGCCGCCGGCCAGCCGCGCAAGATGCGGTAACAGCGATTGCCCTGCTCCAACACCTGCATCGAAAAGCCTGGCGCCTTGTCAAAAGCCCGTGACAACAGCTCACAGGACGAACCAGTCGCGGCGGGCAACAAGGGCTGCAGCTTGGCAATCTCATGCACGTCAGGGTCGACCCGCTGCGCCAGCGAATTGACAACAAACCAGCGCGACGCGCCGACCTCAACCACGCGCCCGCCGCGCGCGCGAAAAGTGGGCAGCACGGCAACACGCGCTTCGCCTGCCGCAGCCTTGACGGCCACCAGCGCGCGCGCGTCGGTGATGGAGGTGAGCGTCTGGCGCTGCCAGGCGTGTTCCATGCCGTCGCTGCTGCGTTCCCAGTCGAGCTCTTGCACGATCAGCGACGACGCAGTGCTGGGGCCACCGTCGGCGGTGTAGTAGAAGATTCGCAAGCTGGCATCAAACACCACGCTGGAGTTCAGCGCCGCCGGGCTGCTGAGCACCGCCGTACCCAGCGCACAGTGGCCGGTGGCGGCGTCCACACTGGCGCTGAAAACGTCCAGCGAACGGTCGCGCACGGGGCGTTCAGGCACAAACAGCGCCCGCAGCGGGCGCGTGTCGCTGCTGTCGGCGCGCCGCTGCACAAAAAGCCGCCCGGACAGCGCTTCGGCACGGGTGGCCGTGCGCGCCGTATCCACCACACCGCTGAGCCTGGCGCCTTCATACAGGCAGCTCACGCGCTCGCTCACGGTGGGTGCCAGCAGCTGCACTTCTTCGGCGGCGTCGGCGCTGCCGGCCGGCGGCGCTTTCCACACCGCGCCTTGCATCAGTTGCCGCAAGGTGGAATTCACCGGCGGTTCGGCCTGCATGAAAACGAGGTCGAGAAAGTCACGCTGCTCGGTGAACAGCGGCCAGTGGCCCACACGGTCGAGCAGGCCTTTGGATGCCTGCATGCGCCAGGTGCCGGTGCCGCTGCGCGCCTGGTCCACCAGGGCCCCCGCCAGCAACATCGACTGCAGCGTGCCCGCGGCGTCGCCCACGGCTTCCTGGCTGGCATTCAGCAGCGCCTGGTTGGCGCGGTTGCCGGCTTCAAACAGCAGCTCGGCGCGGCGCATGGTGGGGCCTTGCACGAGCCAGGAAAAGAGCGTCGTCGGCAACAACGCAAAAGCCACCGTGATGAGCACCAGCGCGCGCGCGCTGCGCCGGCCCCGGGTTTCGCGCAGGCGCCGCTGCACGAGGCGCACTTCAGAGGCCTGCAAAAAGGCGTCCATGTCGGGCGCCAGCTGGCCCAGGTGCACGGCATCACGGTCCATGCCCAGCAGCCGGGCCCAGTTGTCGCGTTTGTCGCCCTGCTGCAGGCGGCTGACAAAACCACTGCCGCCCAGGCGGCGCATCTCGCCGGTTTCCAGCAGGAAGTCCTCGCTGCGTTTGTTGGCCACCCACTCGCCGCACTTGCGCAGCACCATCAGGTACTCGTCGAACTGCACCGACTCGGCATCCACCAGCGCACGAAAGCGCAGCCAGCCGCGTATGTTTCGTGCGACACCTTCAGCGTCACGCGCGCCGGGTCTTCATCGTCCCAGAACAGGTAGTCCACCGAGCCCAGGAAACCTTCGCCGATCAGGCTTTTCAGGTCCTGGCGACCTTTGCCGCCGCCCAGCTTGGCCGCAGCCTCGTCCACGTCCACGCGCTGCTGCGAATAAGCGCCGGTGTTGGGGTCTTTGAAGGCCAGGTTGCGCAGCAGCACGTCCAGCTGCGCACGGCCGGCGTCGTCGTGCCAGGCATAGATGGATTCGGGCCAGTTGTTGACACAGGCGCGCAGCGTGTTCAGGTCGGCCGCCAGCGGCACTTCGTCACCCTTCATGCCACCGGCATTGACGGCCCGCACGAGGTCGATTTCGGTGATGGTGGCCGGCACCAGCGTGTCCATCTCTTCACGCTGCAGCGCGGCTTCCCACAGCCGCGCCAGCAGGTGCTGCAGCAGCGGCAGGTGGTCGGGGTCGCGGGTGATGGACTGCACGTCACGCAGCAAACGCTGCAGCACCGCGGGCTCGAACACCACTTCACTGGGCAGCGGCCGCATTGATGTTTCGCTGCGCGCCACGAGGCGCAGAAAACGCTGCGCCGGGCCGACGATGGCTTCGCGCAGTTCGTCGGTGTCGAGCCGCCGAATCAGGTAAGACGACTTGTTGATGGCGTCGGGCAGCTCGAGGAACGCCGCGCAGTCGTTCAGGTGTTCGCTGCGCATCGTCAGCACCACATGGCAGCGCGGGTGCGGGTTGAAAAAATGATCAAGCACGCGTTCGACAAGCAGCTGCGCGTCTTGCACGTCTTTGTTGGTGGGGTGAAACACCTCTTCAAACTGGTCCAGCACAAACAGCACGCGGGCTTCGTCGGGGTCGGGGCCGGGGGGCAAGGCCAGCTCACTGCCGTAGCGTCCATCAGGCGCGCAAAGCCGGCCTCTTGCCGAAAGACCTCGGCAATCTCCACCAGCCGCGCGTCGTCAGCCATGGCGCTGCCGCGCGACTTCAGCAGCCGCGCAAAACGCCGCGCCAAGCGCGTGATGGGCGTGCGGCGGCGCGAAGCGCGGTCGGCATCGCTGACGTTGGTGCCCGGAGTGCAGGTCAGCGGCAGCCACAAGTCGCCGGCGCCCTTGATGCCGAAGCTGCGCAGCTCGGGCACCACGCCGGCGTGGATCAAGCTGCTTTTGCCCGACCCGCTGCCGCCCAGCACGGCCACGAACTGGCTGATGCGCAGGCCTTCGATGACTTCACGCACCTGCCGTTCGCGGCCGAACAACAGCGCCGCTTCGAAGTCCAGAAAGGGCCGCAATCCGGGGTAGGGTTCACGC
>JAYUPP010000016.1:0-15330 GCA_043760045.1 Betaproteobacteria bacterium | reverse complement strand
CGGGGTGGCGATCACCGCTTCGGGGTAGATCTGGATGGCTTCTTCCAGCGCGCGGCGTTCATAGCGGCGATAGGCGTTCTGGCCGTAAAGGCCCTGGATTTCGCTGATGCTGCAGCCGGCAAATTTTTCGATCTCGCGGCTGAGCTCCACAAAAGGGTAGTCCAGGTCATCGGCCAGCATCTGGCCCAGAGTGGACTTGCCTGCGCCGCGCAAGCCCACCAGTGCAATGCGGGTGCTGCGCAGGGGCAGGCCGTGTGCACCCACCCGGGCCGCTGCGCTGCCGGCGCTGCCCAGGTCCAGCATCTGGCTCAGCACCACACGCACACGGCGCAATGTGTCTTCGTCACGCTGGCCCAGCAGTTCGCGTATCAGCAGCCACTCAGGGCTCTGGGTGGTGACGTCGCCCAGCAGTTCGGCCAGACTGCACTGCAGCGCGCCGGCCACCTGCAGCAACACCAGGATGCTGACGTTGCCGATGCCGTATTCCAGATTGGCCAGGTGGCGCTCAGACACATCGGCAGCGACGGCCACCGCTTTGCGTGTCATGCCGCGCCGCGAGCGCAGCGTACGCACGCGTTCGCCCAGTGCGGCCAGGAAGGGGTTTTTGGGCTGGTTGCCCTCGTTGGCCTGGGTGGCCGGGCCCGTTCGTCGGTCTGCAGCCGGAGCAACATCCGGGGGATGCAATATAGTGCTTGACATGAAGTGAGGCGACTCGTATCGTTCTGACAGGCACAATAATGCATCAAGCCGGTCAGCGCAAGCCCAGTGCACAACAGCACGACAGCACGACAGCAAAACAGCGCACCAGCGACACCACGCACCCGGCCTGTGCGGCAAACCTCACCCAGGAGACACCGATGAGCAGCAGCGCCGCCAAGCCCCCGGGCGAGAGTTTCAACTTCGCCCAGCACCTGCTGCAAGCCAACACCGGCCGCGCGCAGAAAGCGGCTTTTGTTGACGACCAGGGCAGCCTCAGCTTCGGCGCGCTCGACGAGCGTGTGCGCCGCATGGCCGCTGCGCTGCGCGCGCTGGGCCTGCGGCGCGAAGAGCGGGTGCTGCTGCTGATGCAGGACGGCAACGATTGGCCGGTTTCTTTTTTGGGCGCGATGTATGCCGGCCTGGTGCCGGTGGCCGTGAACACGCTGCTGACGGCTGACGACTACGCCTACATGCTGGAACATTCACGCGCGCAGGCTGTGCTGGTCTCGGCTGCTTTGTTGCCGGCGCTGACGGCGGCGATGAGCAAAAGCGAACACGAGGTGGGCAAGGTCATCGTGTCTAGACTCGTGGCGCCGCTGCAAGCGGGCCCCTTTATAGAACCGCCGCTGCATCCGGCAGAAGTTGAATTCGACGCATTCCTGCAGGCCCATGCACCGCTGCAAAAAGCCGCTGCCACACGCGCCGACGACCCCGCCTTCTGGCTGTATTCCAGCGGCTCCACAGGCCGGCCCAAAGGCACCGTGCATACACACGCCAACCCGTACTGGACCTGCGAGCTGTACGGCAAAGCTGTGCTGGGTCTGACTGAAAACGATGTCTGTTTCAGCGCCGCGAAACTGTTTTTTGCCTATGGCCTGGGCAACGCGCTGACCTTCCCGCTGAGCGTGGGCGCCACCACACTGCTGATGGCCGAGCGGCCCACACCCGAGGCCACCTTCAAACGCTGGCGGGGTGAGGTGGGTGGCCTCAAGCCCACCGTTTTTTTCGGCGCGCCCACGGGTTTTGCCGGCATGCTGGCTTCGCCACAACTGCCCGCGCGGCATGAAGTCAGCCTGCGTTTGACGTCTTCGGCCGGTGAGGCCCTACCGGCCGACATTGGTGAACGCTTCCAGCGCCATTTCGACGTGGACATCGTGGACGGCATCGGTTCGACCGAGATGCTGCACATCTTCTTGTCCAACCGCCCCGGTGATGTGCGTTACGGCACCACCGGCTGGCCGGTGCCGGGATACGACATCGAACTGCGCGGTGAAGGGGGCGGGGCGGTGGCCAGCGGTGAACCCGGCGACCTGTACATCCGCGGCCCCAGTGCGGCCATGATGTACTGGGGCAACCGCGCCAGGACGCTTGAAACCTTCCAGGGCGACTGGACCAAAAGCGGCGACAAATATGTGCACAACGCCGACGGCACTTACACCTACAGCGGCCGCAGCGACGACATGTTGAAGGTCAGCGGCATCTACGTCAGCCCCTTTGAAGTGGAAGCCACACTCGTGCAGCACCCGGCGGTGCTGGAAGCCGCCGTCATCGGCAAGGTGGACGCCGAAGGCTTGACCAAAACCAAAGCCTTTGTGGTGCTGAAAAACGGCGCCACTGCCGATGAAGCCGAGCTGAAAGCATTTGTCAAAGACCGCCTGGCGCCTTACAAGTACCCGCGCTTCATCGAATTTGTGGCCGAGTTGCCGAAGACCGCCACTGGCAAGATTCAGCGCTTCAAGCTTCGCGAACGCGAGTCTCAGGCCTGATGTTTGAAGTGCAGGCGGCCATGTGATGGTTGACTTCATCAGCATCGGCTGGGCCGGCCGCCTTGTGCACATCGAGCACGCATGGGTGGGTGCAGACGATGCGCCTGCGCCACTGCTGGTGTTCTTGCACGAAGGCCTGGGCTCGCTGTCGATGTGGCGCGACTTTCCGGCGCAACTGTGCAGCGCGCTGGGCTGGCGCGGCCTTGTGTATTCACGCCCCGGCTACGGGCAGTCCACGCCGCGTGCGGCCGATGAACACTGGGGCCCCGACTTCATGCACCGCCAGGCCGATGACGTGTTGCCGGCCTTGCTGGACGCATTGCGTGTGCAACAGCCGGTGGTGCTGTTCGGCCACAGCGACGGTGCGTCGATTGCGCTGCTGCACGCCGCCCACCACCCGCAGCGGGTGCACAGCCTGGTGCTGCTGGCGCCGCACATCATGGTCGAAGCGTTTGGAATTGCCAGCATCGCTGCCGCGCGCAAGAACTACATCGGCGGCGACCTGCGCGAAAAACTGGCGCGCCACCATCGCGATCCCGATGCGGCCTTTTACGGCTGGAACGACGCCTGGCTGTCGCCCGGGTTTGCCCGCTGGCAAATTACTTCAAGCTTGAAATACATTCGATGTCCGGTGTTGGCCGTGCAGGGCGTTGACGACGCCTATGGCACGATGGCGCAGATCGACGGCATTGCGCAGGCCGTGCCCGGCACGCGCTTGCTGAAACTGCCGCAGTGCGGCCATGCACCGCACCGCGACCAGCCGCAAGCCGTGATTGCCGCGACCGTTGACTTTTTGCTCACCCCCACCGTTCCCATTCCCGGAGACTCACGATGAACCTGTTCCGCACCACTCTGGCGCTAGCCGCTGCCGCAACCCTGGCCGCCGCGCCGGCCCTGGCCCAGAACACCAGCAAGCTGAAGGTGGGCCTGATGTTGCCGGCCACCGGCACCTTTGCCGCCTTGGGCACCGCCATCGAAAACGGCTTCAAGCTGTATGTGGCCGAGCAGGGCGGCAAGCTCGGTGGCCGCGAGCTGGAATACGTGAAAGTGGATGACGAAAGCGACCCCGCCAAAGCCACCGACAACGTCAACAAACTCATCAAGCGCGACAACGTGGACGTCATCGTCGGCACCGTGCACAGCGGCGTGGCGATGGCCATGGCGCGGGTCGCCAAAGAAAGCGGCACGCTGCTCATCGTGCCGAATGCCGGCGCCGGCGCCGTCACCGGTGCGATGTGCGCACCCAACATCTTTCGCAGCAGTTTCAGCAACTGGCAGCCGGGGTACGCCGCCGGTGAAGTGATGGGCAAAAAAGGCCACAAGAAGGTGGTCACCATCACCTGGAAATACGCCGCCGGTGACGAAAGTGTGGGCGGCTTCAAAGACGGTTTCGCCAAGGCCACGGGCGGCCAGGGCCAGGTTCTCAAAGAGCTGAGCCTGCCGTTTCCGAACGTGGAGTTCCAGGCACTGCTGACGGAAATTGCCTCGCTCAAGCCCGACGCGGTGTACACCTTCTTCGCCGGTGGTGGCGCGGTGAAATTCGTCAAAGACTATGCCGCCGCCGGCCTGAAGAAAAACATCCCGCTCTACGGCGCCGGTTTCCTGACCGACGGCACGCTGGAAGCGCAAGGCGCTGACGCCGACGGCCTGTTCACCACACTGCACTATGCAGACGGCCTGAACACGCCGCGCGACAACGCCTTCCGCCTGGCTTACGCCAAAACCTACAAGCTGCAGCCCGACGTGTATGCGGTGCAGGGGTATGACGCGGCGCAGATGCTGGGCATCGGCCTGGCCGCCACCAAAGGCGACGCCAAGAACAAGGCCGACTTCGCCGCTGCGGTGCGCAAAGCCACCATCGACAGCCCACGCGGCAAGTTCACCTTGGGCAAGAACCACGACCCGGTGCAAGACATCTACTTGCGCCAGGTGGCGGGCAAGGAAAACAAGACGATGTCGATTGCGGTCAAAGGGCTTGCTGACCCGGGCAAGGGTTGTTCGATGTGATGTGAGTTTGCGCCCTCTCCCTTCAAGGAAGAGGGCTGGCCTGAAACCCCCACTTCACCCCTGACCCTCGCCCTGAAAGGGAGAGGGGACAAGACAAGCGATGGACCTTGCCACCTTCTTCATCCAGTGCCTGAACGCGCTGCAATACGGCCTGCTGCTGTTCCTGGTGGCTTCGGGCCTGACGCTGATCTTCGGCATCATGGGCGTCATCAACCTGGCGCACGGCAGCTTCTACATGATCGGCGCCTACATGGCCTATGCGCTGGCGCCGTTTGTGGCCAACACGTTCGGTGGCGGTTTTTTCGCCACGCTGCTGCTCGGCCTGGCGCTGGCGGTGGTGCTGGGCTACCTGCTCGAGTGGGTGTTTTTCAGCTACCTGTATGAACGTGAACACCTGCAGCAGGTGCTGATGACCTACGGCCTGATCCTGGTGTTTGAAGAGCTGCGCAGCCTACTGGTGGGTGACGACGTGCACGGCGTGCCGGTTCCGGGCTGGCCGGCGTGGCTGTCTGGCACGCTGCCGCTGGGTGAGCTGATGACGTACCCGGTGTACCGTTTGTTTGTTAGCGGTGTGTGCCTGGCGCTCGCGCTGGGCATGTACTTTGTGTTCAAGCACACGCGCCTGGGCATGATGATTCGCGCCGGCAGCACCAACCGCGACATGGTGCAAAGCCTGGGCGTGGACATCAGCTTTTTGTACCGCGTGGTGTTCGCCGCCGGTGTCGCCATTGCCGTGCTGGCGGGCATGGTGGCGGCACCCATCAGCAGCGTCTACCCCGGCATGGGCAACACGGTGCTGATCATCTGTTTTGTGGTCGTCGTCATCGGCGGCATCGGCTCCATCAAGGGTGCGCTGGTGGCGGCGCTGTTGATCGGCCTGGTGGACACTTTCGGCAAGGTGTTGTTGCCACAAGCAGCCGGCGTGCTGGTCTACGTGATGATGGCTTTGATTTTGTTGTGGCGGCCTGACGGCCTCTTCAAGGCCGGAGCATGAAGCCCACCCCTGCAGCGCCTTCGGCGCTTCCCCCTCAAGGGGGCGACCCCAGCGGCCCGGAGAAGCCGGTTCCGCGGCGTCCACTAAATGGCTTTCAGCCGGGCGCAGTCGCATTCGTGATCGCGACGTTTGCAGCGCTCGCGCTGTGGCCGCTGGCCACCGGTGCTTACGGCATGGACCTGGTGACGAAGATCATGATCTACGCCATCTTTGCGCTCAGCCTGGAACTGCTGGTGGGTGGCACCGGCCTGGTGTGTTTTGGCCACGCGGCTTTTTTTGGCATCGGCGCTTATGCGGCGGTGCTGCTCAGCCCCGGTTCGCATGCAGCGAGCCTTGGGTTCGTGTTGCCGGCTGCCGTGCTGGCCGCTGCGGTGTATGCGCTGGCGGTGGGCGCTTTGAGCCTGCGCACCCAAGGCGTGTACTTCATCATGGTGACGCTGGCCTTTGCGCAGATGGCTTACTACGTGGTGCACGACACACCGCTGGGGGGTGGCACCGACGGCATCTACCTGAATGCCAAACCGGGCGTGGCGGGTTGGCAGCTGGCGGGCGCAGCGTCCATCTACTACTTCACACTGGCGTTGTTAGCGGGGGTGTTTGGTTTTCTGGCGGTGCTGGGCCAAAGCCGCTTTGGCCGCGCGCTGGCCGGCATTCGTGTCAACGAGCAGCGCATGCGGGCCACCGGTTTTTCAACCTACCCTTACAAGTTGGCGGCGTTCACGATTTCCGGCGCCATCGCCGGCCTGGCCGGTTTTTTGTTTGCGGTGAAAGACGGCTACGTGAACCCCGAATTGATGAGCTGGCACTTCAGCGGAGCCGTGCTGATCATGATCATCCTGGGCGGCATCGGCCACTTGCGCGGCGCGCTCATCGGCGCCTTTGCCTTTGCGTTGCTGCAGGAATTTTTCAAGAGCGAAACCCTCTTCGGCAGCTTCGCCAAACACTGGCACCTGGGCCTGGGCTTGACCATCATCGCCAGCGTGGCGCTGCTGCCCAAGGGCCTGGTGGGCTTGCCGGCGCAGTGGCGCGACAGGTTGCTGGGGCGTGCTTCGCGCGCGGACGCCGAGCGCCATCAAACCGGCGGCGCGCAGCCATGACCCCAACCGACAACGTGCTGCTGCGCGGCCGTGACATCACGCGCCGCTGGGGCGGCCTGGTGGCGGTGAACCGGGTGTCGCTGGAACTGGCGCGCGGCCAGGTGCATGCCGTTATCGGCACCAACGGCGCGGGCAAGTCCACGCTGATCAACATCTTGTCGGGCGAAATTGCGCCCAGCAGCGGCCAGGTGGAACTGCTGGGCCAGGACGTGACCCGCTGGGCCCAACCCCGGCGCGCCCGCGCCGGCTTGAACCGCAGCTATCAGCGCAACACTATTTTTCCCACTTTTACGGTGCTGGAAAACTGCCGTCTGGCGGCCCAAGCCTGCGCACCCAGGCCCTGGCTGTGGTGGCAAAGCGCCACGCGCTGCGACTTCAGCGTGCCAGCGGCCGAGAGCGCCGCCGCACGGGCTGGCTTGACGCCCCTGCTGGACCGCACCGCCGGCCTGCTGAGTCACGGCCAGAAGCGGCAGCTGGAAATAGCCATGTGCCTGGCCACCGCGCCCCAGGTGCTGCTGCTGGACGAGCCGCTGGCAGGCATGGGCGCCGAAGAAACCGGGCGCATGCTGGCGCTGCTGGACGAGCTGAAAACCAGCCATGCGGTGCTGCTGGTGGAACACGACATGGACGCCGTGTTTCGCGTGGCTGACCGCATCACGGTGATGGTCAACGGCGCCGTCATCGCCAGCGGGTCGCCCGACGCCGTGCGCAACAACGCCGACGTGCAAACGGCCTATCTTGGGGGTCACGACCATGGTTGAACCAGGCAAAAGGCAAGACCTGACCCCTGCCATTCTGGATGCCCGCAACATCCACGCCTGGTACGGCAGCAGCCATGTGTTGCACGGTGTGGACCTGGTGCTCGGGCGCGGCCAGACGGTGGGCCTGCTGGGCCGCAACGGCATGGGCAAAAGCACGCTGATCCGCACACTGCTGGGCCATGTGATGCAGCGCGACGGGCAGATTCACGTGTCGGGCCACGACCTGTCCAGGGCGCGCCCGCACGAGGTGGCGCGCCGGGGTGTGGCTTATGTGCCTGAAGGCCGGGGGGTGTTCCCCAACCTGACGGTGCGTGAAAACCTGGTGATGGCGGCCAAGCCACCGGCGCCGGGCAACGGCGCTGGGCAGGGCTGGAACTTGCAGCGTGTGCTGCAGACTTTTCCGCGGCTGGAAGAACGGCTGCACAACTGGGGCGCGCAGTTGTCAGGCGGTGACCAGCAGATGCTGGCCATCGGCCGCGCGTTGATGACGCAGCCCGAACTGATCATCCTGGACGAAGCCACCGAAGGCCTGGCGCCACTGATCGTGGCCGAGATCTGGCGCGTGATTGCGCAGGTTCGCAGCGACGGCATTGCCACGCTCATTGTCGACCGCGACTACCGCAAGGTTTTGGCCCACAGCGACCACGCGCTGGTGCTGCAAAAAGGGCAGGTGGTGCTGGCGGGTTCGTCGCCTGCGCTCGCGGCCAACGCCGAACTGGCGGGCTATCTGGGCGTCTGAGCCAGGCGCAAAAGCAAGCCTGAATTTCAGCCTGAACCCGAGGCACTTCAGCGCGGCAGTGCTGCTGCAGCCGGCAGGCTTTCCAGCAGCGTTTCCAGTTCATAAAAATCGCTTTCGTCGAGCATGCCGGCTGCTGCGCGCAGCCGTTTTTGTGCCGCCCAGGCGTCGTAACGCGCGCGAGAAAGATCGCGCCGCACCTCGAAGGCCCGGCTCTGCGCATCCAGCACATCCGACGAAACTTTCATGCCCAGCTCGTAACCTCTTTTGTTGGCCTGCGTCGAGATCTCGGCCGAGCGCAAGGCGGCCTCCAGGCCCTTGGTCAGACCCAGCGCCGCCAGCACATTGGAAAACGCCTGGCGCACGTTCAGCGCCACGGCGCGGCGCACGCTGGCCAGGTCGCTTTCGCTCTTCTGCTGCAGCGCCCGTGTCTCTTCCACGCGCGCCTGGATGCCACCGCTGGCATACAGCGGCAGGTTCAGGTTGATGCCCAGCTGCGCGCTGTCGCCGCGCCGTGGCGTCGAAGTGACCACCGTGCCGGTGTCGCCATAACGCTGCAGCGTGCCCACCATGTCCACCGTGGGGTAGTGGCCCTGCTCGGCGCGTTTGACCTCGGCCTTGGCCGCCGCCACCTGGTGTTGCGCCTGCTGCAGCTGCGCACTGCGCGCCTGCGCTTCAGCAATCCAGTGCAGGATGGAGTCCACTGCCACCTGGGGTGAGACTTTGCCGTCCAGGCCGCGCTGCAACAGGCCTTCGGCGCGTGAACCGGTGAGTTCGTTCA
The DNA here is from genome assembly GCA_043760045.1 of Betaproteobacteria bacterium. GTDB lineage: Bacteria > Pseudomonadota > Gammaproteobacteria > Burkholderiales > Burkholderiaceae_C > Rubrivivax. The sequence continues at coordinate 6,489 of JAYUPP010000016.1, read as the reverse complement.
ACACCTGCAGGCGCAGTTCCAGTTCCTGGCTGGCGGCCACGATGCGGGCCCGCACCAGGTCGGCCTGCGCCTCGGCTTCGCGCACATCGGGCAAGGGCGCGGCACCCAAGCCGAACTTGCGTTGCGCCGCCGCCAGCTGCTCGTCGGTGGCCACGCGCTGGGCACCCAGCAGTTGCACGCTGTCGCGCGCCTTCAGCGCGTCGAAGCTGGCATCCACCAGGCGCAACATGCTCTCTTGCCGGGCCTGCAGCAAGGTGGCCTGCGCCGCGCTCCACTGCGACTGCGCAGCCTGCACGGCGGCACCTTGGCCGGGTTTGAACAGCGGCTGCGTGATTTGCAGGCTGGCCTGGCTGGAACCGAAGTTGCGGTTGCCCTGGCCCGGCGCACGTTCGTTGTAGCGCGTGTCGTTGGCACCCAGGGCCAGGTTCACCGTGGGCCCCTGCTGCGCCTGCACCTGGGCCAGGCGTTTTTCTTGTGCCAGGGCCTGCGCGCTGGCCGCGGCCACGGCGGGGTCAGAGGCCAGCGCAGCCTGCAGCAGTGCGGGCAGGGTCTGGGCCTGGGTGATGCCGGCGCTGGCGCAGGCGGCAACGCCGACGACAAGGCCGGCGAGCGTGCGCCAGATGGGGCTTGCAAGGTGCAAAGGCATGGCTGCTCCAGCATTCAAAATCGAGACCTCAGCGTTCGCGCCCAGCCTTCAGCAGCACCTGGGTGACGGGCTCCAGCAGGTATTGCAGCGGCGTGCGTGAACCGCCTTCGATGTACACATCGGCTGGCATGCCCGCCTGCAACTTTTCACCCGCCTCCACGGCCCCCGGGGCGCGCGCTTCCGTCACTTCGGCCTGGATCAGGTAATAGGGCACACCGGTCTGCGCATCGACCTGGCGGTCGGCAGACAGGTAGCTGATCCTGGCCGGCACCGGGCGGCTGGTGCGGTATTTGAACGCCGTGAAACGCAGGCTGGCTTCCTGGCCCACGTGCACCCGCGCCACGTCTTCGGTGCGGATGCGGGCCTCGACCAGCAAACGCGGATTGGCCGGCACGATGTCGGCTATCGGCTCGCGCGGCGCCAGCACGCCGCCGGCGCTGGTGAAGCGCAGGCCCATCACGACGCCAGCCACCGGCGCGTTGATGGCCTGCCGCGTGCTGGCATCGGCCGCCTTGGCCAGTTCCTGTTCCACTTCCTGCAGTCGCACACGGGCCACCTTCATGCCGTCGCTGGCGGCCTGGCGGTATTCGTCCTGCATGCTGCGCATCTTCAGGTTGATGTCGCCGACACGCTGCTCGCCGCGCACCGCTTCGCCGCGCCGTTCTTCGATGCGGCCCTTGTAGTCGGCCACGCTGGCTTCCATCTGCGACAAGCGCGTGGCCGCGAAATAACCTTCCTTGGTCAAGGCGTTGGCGGTCTCGAATTCACGCTCTTGCGCGGCCAGCGATTCCTTCACCCGGTCCATCTGCAAACGCAGGCTCTGCATCTCGGCGCCGATGCGTGTTTTTTGCGCTGCCATCAGCCCCAGCTGGCTGCGCAGGGCCTCGCGCCGGGTGCTGAACAGCAGCTGTTCCTTGCGCAGCTGGTCGGCCAGGTCGGGGTCGCTCTCGGCGGCCTGCAGCAGCTCGGGCGGCCAGTCCAGGCTGGCATGGCCGGTCAGCTCTGCATCCAGCCTCAGGATGCCGGCTTTTTCAGACCACAAGCGGTAGCTCAGGCGCTGACGGTTGGCCGACACCGCCACATCGCCCAGCGTCAGCAGCGGCTGCCCGGCCTTGACCTCTTCGCCGTCGCGCACCAGCACTTCGCGCACCAGGCCGCCCTCGGCATGCTGCAAGGTGCGCCGGTTCAGGTCGACCTTCACATGGCCCGGCGCCACGACGGCTGAATTCAGCGGCGCCAGCGCCATCCAGGCCAGCACCGGCGCCAGCCCCAGCAGCGCCAGCCACAGCCCCCAGCGCGACAAACCACGCGCCTCTTGCATGTCCTGCACCACCGGGTCTGGCGGTGCTGGACGCACCAGCACCGGGCTCAGCGTGTCGTTGATGGTGGCTGGCGCGTAAGCCCCTTCGCTGTGGAAGCCGGACTCCACCACGGCACGGCTGTGTTCGCCCGCTGTCGGGTCCTTGCTCATGATGCCCGCCCTGTGCGGTCGGTGTTCATCAACGGCCGCCCGGGCGCTGCCGCCACCTGCTGCGGCGCCACCTGCTGCGCCGCTGCAGGGCCGCGCATCGCCTGGATGACCTCGGCCACCGGGCCGTAGTGCACCGCGCGGCCGTTTTCAAGCACCAGCATCTTGTCCACGTGCTGCGTCAAGGTGGTGCGGTGGGTCACCACCACCACCGTCATGCGCCCGGCCAGTTGCTTCAAGGTGTCGGCCAGGGCCTGTTCACCAGCGCCGTCCAGGTTGGCATTGGGCTCATCCAGGATCAGCACCTTGGGGTTGCCGTACAGGGCACGTGCCATGGCCAGGCGCTGCCGCTGCCCGGGCGACAACAGCGCCGAGTGCGGCTGGATGGGCGTGTCGTAGCCCTTGGGCAGGCTCAGCACCAGGGCATGGGTGCCGGCCAGCTTGGACGCCTGCACCACCGCTTCGGGGTCGACCGGCCCGAGGCGGGCGATGTTCTCGGCCACCGTGGCGGCGAACAACTCCACGTCTTGTGGCACATAACCCAGATAGGGGCCGATCTCTTCACGCGGCCATTGCGCCAGGTCGGCGCCGTCCAGCCGCACCGTGCCGGCCGTGGCCGGCCACACGCCCATCAGCAGCCGCACCAGGGTGCTTTTGCCGGCACCGCTGGGGCCGATGATGGCCAAGGATTCGCCGGGCTCGAGTTGCAATGAAACACCCGCCAGGGCCAGGCGGTCGCTCTGCGCGATGCGGTAGACCAGGCCCTGCGCCACCAGCTGGCCCTTGGGTGGCGGCAGCCGCATGTGTTCAGACGCCTGCGCTTGTTTGGCCAGCAGGGCCTGCAGCCGGCCGTGTGCCAGCCGGCCCTCGGTCAACACCTTCCAGCTGGCCACCATCAGTTCCACCGGCGCCAGTGCGCGGCCCAGCAAGATGGTGCTGGCCACCAGCACACCCGCCGTGCTTTCGCCGATCAGCACCAGATAGGCGGCCAGCGCCTGCAAAGCCACCTGCACCCATTGCCGCGTGGCGCGCGAAAGGGTGGTCATGCCGACGCTGCGGCGTGCCGCGCTGGCCTGGCTGAGCGCCAGTTCATGGCTCATGTGTTGCCAGCGCCCAAGCAGCGAACTGCCCATGCCCATGCCCTGCACCACCTCGGCGTTTTGCAAAGAAGCTTCCAGGTAGATTGAAGCCTTGCCGGCTTCCACCTGCAGCTGCGCAATCTGCTTGCGCGTGATGAGGTCGTTCACCAGGGCCAGCACCAGCATGGCCAGCGCTGCACCGGTGGCGGCCATGCCCAGCCAGGGGTGGGCCAGCCAGATCACCAGCAGGTAGACCACGGTCCAGGGCAAGTCCAGCAAGGCCAGCAGACCCTGGGCCGAAAACAGCGCGCGCAGGCTGGCTACATCGCGCAGCGCCTGCAAAGGCAAGGGCCCCTCGCGGCGCGAGGCTTCGGCCAGCGTGATGCGCGCCACCACCGGCGACAAGGCGTTGTGCACCAGGTTGCCCAGCACCCCCTGCAGCCGCCCGCGCAGGTATTCAAAGCCGGCAATCAGCAGCAGCGCCACCGCCACGCCCAGCAGCAGCATCCACAGCGTCTCGCGGCTCTGGCTGGTGAGCACGCGGTCGAACACCTGCAGGATGAAGAGCGCGGGCGCCAGCATCAGCAGGTTGATGAACAAAGAAAAACCCGCTGCGGCTAGCAGCGGGCGGGTGAGGAGGGGGCGCAGAGATGTGACCATCGTGAACAGTTTTGGCTCCCGACCGAAACAGCACGACTAGCCCATTCGGCCCCGAGGGCGCCCCAATTATGGGCCGGTCGCTCCCAACACAAAGTCGGAAGCATCCACACTGCCCGTCAACCCGGGCAAAGCAATTGTCGCGATTTGGGTTCTTCCGCCACCAGAAGCACCATTCGAGTCGTACCAGAGTGCACCGGTGGTGGTATCGAAGATCATGAAGTCGTTCGCATCAACAGCCGTTCCGGTGGCATTGGCGACGAATTCTCCAGCATCAAGCGTCGCACCGATTGAAACGAAGCCTCCGGTGAGCAAATAGATTTTGTCCAAACCACTTGCCTGAAAGTCCTGGAGGGTGTCTACGCCTTCGCTTGCCGCACGAAATACAAAAGTATCGCTGCCAGTGCCGCCAATCATGATGTCGTTGCCCGCACCGCCGGTCAGGATGTCATTGCCAAGTCCGCCGTCAAGAACGACGTCTGCTCCGTCACCACCGTCGATTCTGTCGTCGCCTGATCCGCCGTAGACCGTATCAGCAGCGCCTTCGGCAAAAATCGTGTCGTTGCCAGAGCCGCCATAGATCGTATCGCCGCCGTCGCCACCTGAGCCGTTGCCCCCGTAGATGAGGTCATTGCCCGCACCGCCATAAAGAGTGTCGGCGCCTTGGCCACCGTACAGCGTATCGTTCAGTGCGCTGCCTCGAATCGTGTCATTGGTGGGCCCACCCGATGCCATGATCACCTGCGAGGCGCTGGTGGCTTCACTGTCTTTGTCCTGATCAACCGCATCGGTGTGCCCGAGGATAGTGATCGATACCGTCTGGCTGGTTCCGTCGGCGGTTTGCACCACAAAACTGTCTGACAGTGTGCCGCCATCGTTCAGTGCATTCACGGTCGCATTGGCGTTGTTGAGCGTGTAGGCCCACTGACCTGCGGTGTTGACCGTGAAGCTGCCGTAGGTGGTTCCACCCAAGTTTGCAGTCCAAAGGTCATTGGTTCCGTCGACGTCCGTCGAATTGAGATTTCCGGTGATGGGATTAGGCAATGCGTCTTCGGTGACGCTGCCCGCGACGGCGCCGGTGATCAGAGCGGCGTCGTTGGTGCCGGTGATGGTGATCTTGACCGTGCTCGCCGTGCCGTCAACGCTGGCGACGTTGTAGGTCTCGCTCACGCTGTCGGTGGTGTTCAGGCTGTCGAAGGCGCTGTTGGCCGTGAAGCTCCAGGCACCCGCCGCATCGATGCTGAAGTTGCCGATCACGCCCACCGTCGCGCTCGGCGTGAAGGTGTTGTTGGGGTTGTCGACGTCGGTGCTGGTCAGCGTGCCGCTGGTCGTCAGCGCCGCGTTGGTTTCGGTCAGACCGACCACGGCGCTGCTCACCATGGCCGCGTCGTTGGTGCCGGTGATGGTGATCGTCACGACCTGCGTATCCGTCGCATGCGATGCGCTGCTGTCGGTCGCCGTCAGCGTGTACGACAGGGTCAAGGTTTCGCCAGCGGCCAGGAAATCGAACGCGGCTGGTGCCGAGCTGAAGTTCCAGGTGGCCGTGCTGGGTGCTGCGGTGTCCGCGCTGAAGGGGCCCGGTGTGACGCTCAACATGGCGGCCAGGTCGGCCGGGGTCAGCGTGCCGACATCGCCCACGCTGTTGAGCAATGCCACCGACAGGCCGACGGTGTCGAGGGTGTCGACATCGGACACGGTCACAGTGCCGCTGGCCGTCAAGGGGCTGTTGGTTTCGTCACGTTCTGCCGCGACGGAATCGGTGCCGACCACTGTGATGTCGGGTGCGTCGTTGGTCCCGGTGATCGTGACGGTCACGGCCTTGTAGGCGGGCAAGCCGGTGCTGTCGGTCACTTTCAGGGTGTAGGTCTCGGTGACCTGCTGCCCCTCGGCCAGCGATTGCGCGGCCGTGTTGTCGAGTGTGTAGGTCCAGCTGACGCTGCCGTTATCGTCGGCTGCGTTATCAACCAAGTCGAAGGCGAAACTGCCCAGGCTGGACAGCGGGCCTGCGTGCAGAGTAACCGCATGGGTTTCACCCATGGTTCCGTCAACACTGTCGAAAAACTGAAAGCTGCCGGTGTCGGTCTGAGCAGCGCCGCCGTCTTCAATCACGGCACCGCTCACGTCAGTGGCAGAGAACGTGACGGGCTTGTACGAAACCCCGTCGACGCGCAGGTCGACGTCTTCGACCATTTGCACCTTCAACGTGGCGTTGCCCGACAGGTTGAAAGTGAAGTCACGCCCCGAACCGCTGGAAACGTCGCCCGTGTTGGCGTTGCGGTCCACGAAACTCAGGTGCGTCAGGTAGTCGGCAAGCTTGCCCACGTTGGCGGTGAATTCAGCGCCGCTCAGGTTCAAGCGCAGCGTGTCCCAACCTGAACCACCGATGTAGTTGTCCACCATGTTGGCGTTGGCGACCAGCGAATAAATCAGCAGGTCGTTGCCGGCATCGCCGTTGACGGTGTCATTGCCATCCGGGCCCGCGATGGGCGTCAGCACGAAGGTGGTGCCAACCAGTGAGGATCCGCCATCCAAGGTGTCGTTGCCAGCGCCACCGTTCAGGAAGTCGTCGCCAGCGCCCCCAACCATGACGTCTTTGCCGTCGCCGCCGGACATGTAATCGGCGCCGCCCATGCCGTCCA
>JAYUPP010000015.1:0-5457 GCA_043760045.1 Betaproteobacteria bacterium | reverse complement strand
GACCCTGACGCTGGGCCAGGCCTGCATGGGCGCGGCTTATCTGCTGTGGGCGGCGGCTGACTGGGCGGGTGGCGCGGCAGGCGGTGCGGCAGGCGGTGCGGCAGGCGGTGCGGCAGGCGGCGCAACGACAGAGAGCACCACGACGACGATGGCGCTGTTTGCGCTGGGCCTGGGCCTCAGCTACGGCGGCATCGTTTCACTGATGCCGGCCTTGTGCATGGACTTCTTTGGCGCCCGCGCGGTGTCGTCCATTGTCGGTGCGCTGTACACCGGTGCGGCGTTAGGCAATCTGGCCGGGCCTTATGTTGCGGGCTGGGTGTTTGACACCACGGGCCGTTACGCCGGCGTGGTGTGGGGCTGCATGCTGCTGTCGGCGCTGGCCACCGCAGCGGCGTGGCGCTGCGGGCGCAGCCGGCCTTCAGCGCCTACAGCGCAATAAGCGCCTTCAGCCCCTTCAGCGCCGCAATCAGCGCCGCAATCAGCGCCGCAAAAGCACCCGCGTCGCTTGGCCGCGCAGGCTTTGTTGGCCTTGGCGCTGCGCACCCGCCACCTGCACGTCCATGCGCTCGATGCGTTTGAACAGCGCGGCCAGCGTGATGTCCAGGCCCGCCAGTTGCGCCGGTGCTGCACAGGTATAGCGGTAGGTGGCCAGCAGCTCGGCATGCGGTTCAGACTTGCCAGCCGCCGGCGCGGCGCCGGCCGGTGCCGGCTGCAGGGCTTCGCCTTGCACGTCCTGGCTGTCCAGCCGGCATAACGCTGCCGCGTCGGGGCGCAGCCATTGCGGTTGCTGAAACTGCTGCAACGCCGCCTGCGCGGCCTGGCGCTGCGCGGCGCTGCGGGGGCGGGACTCGAAACCCACCAGGCTGTCCAGCGGCGCTTCGATCTCGACGCTCAAGGTTTTGCCGTCCACGGCCACACCCACCTTGACGAGCCCGTGCACATGGGCGCCGTGTGACTTTTGCGCGGCAGCGGGCCCGGCGGCCAGCAGCAGCATGCAGAGCAGGGGGCTGACGAGGCAGTTGAAATTGCGGCTGAACTTGCGGTGCATGGCTGGGCTCCTGGAGGGTGACCGTCGTTCAAAACGGGAATGCTCGTTTGGCCGGCCGTTCAGCGCGTCGGTGCTGCGGCCGCCACCGCCGTGAGTGCCGCCACCAGCGCCTGCGTGTTGTGCCGCATCAGTTTGAGGTAAGAGTCGGCTTCGGTGCCCGGGGCCGACAAGGCGTCTGAATAGAGCCGGCCACCGATGCTGACACCGGCCTCGCGTGCGATGCGTTCCAGCAAACGCGGGTCGCTGATGTTTTCCACAAACAGCGCCTGCGCCTTTTTTTGCCGCAGCAGCGCGATCAGCCGCGCCACTTCGGCGGCTGAGGCTTCACCGCCGCTGGCGCGCACGCGCACGGGCAAAAATTCGATGCCGTAGGCCGCGCCCAGGTAGCCAAAAGCGTCGTGGGGGCTGACCACACGGCGGCGGTCTGTGGCCACCGCAGCCAGGCGTTGCAGGGTCTGCAAGTGCAGCGCCTGCAGTTGTTGCTGGTAGGCACCGGCCCGTTTTGCAAACAGCGCCGCCTGTGCCGGGCGTGCGGCACTGAGGGCCTGCTGGAGTCGGCCCACCGCGTGTTGCGTCAGCACCAGGTCGTGCCAGAAATGGGGGTCGGCGGTGGCGCCCGCGCGGCGCGGCTGCAGGCCTTCAGTCACCACCAGCACAGGGCCCCGGTAGCCGCTGGCGCTGACCAGGCGATCGAGCCAGCCTTCGAAGCCGAGGCCATTCACCACCACCAGCTCGGCCCGCGCCAGCTGCTGCGCATGCTGCGGCTTGGGGCTGAAGTGGTGCGCGTCGGCGTCGGCGCCCACCAGCGAGTGCACCACCACGGCGCTGCCACCCACTTCACGCGCCAGGTCGGCCAGGATGGAAAAACTGGCCACCACCCGCAGCGGGGCCGGGGTGGTGGGCGGCGTTGCGGAAGGGGTGGTGGAGGTCTGCGCAAAAGCAGCACCGCCCAGCAGCGCAGTGCCGGCCGCGGCCAACAGCCGGCGGCGTTGTTGAAGCCCATCCAAGGTCAGCACGGTTTGCACGTTAGTCTTCTGCAGCCTCAGGCCACCCGGTGCCGGTGCAAACGCCGCCGCCGCCACAACATGCCGTCGTGCGCGCCAACGGCGATCGACACGACATACAGCACGCCGGCCACCAGCACGATGGCCGGCCCGCTGGGCCACTGCACATGAAAAGACAACAACAGCCCGGCCACCGCAGCCAGCAGCGCCAGCAACCACGCGGCGACCAGCTGCCCGCCGAGTTGCGGCGCCCAGAAGCGCGCGGCGGTGGCCGGCAGCATCATCAAGCCCACCGCCATCAAAGTGCCCAGCGCCTGAAACCCGGCCACCAGGTTGGCCACCGTCAGCACCATGAACACCGTGTGCACGGCGGTGCCGGGCCCGCCCACGCTTTTCAGGAAACCCGGGTCCACACACTCGGCCACCAGCGGACGGGCCAGTGCGGCCAGCGCCAGCAGCGTGGCGCTGGCCACGCCGGCCATCAGCAGCAGGGCCGCGTCGTCCACCGCCAGCACGCTGCCAAACAGCACCTGCAGCAGGTCGATGCTGCTGCCGTGGGTGGAAATCAGCAGCACCCCCAGCGCCAGCGCAATCAAGTACAGCGCGGCCACGCTGGCGTCTTCGCGCTGCTGCGTGTGGCGCGTCACCCAGCCGGCGCTCAAGGCCACCAGCATGGCAGCGGCAAAACCGCCCAGGCTCATGGCTGTGAGCGAAAAACCGGCCCACAAGAAACCCACCGCCACCCCAGGCAAGAGCGCATGGGCCATCGCGTCGCCCATCAGGCTCATGCGGCGCAGCACCAGCAGGCAGCCGATGGGGGCGCTGCCGAGGGCCAGCGCCACCGAGGCCATCAGCGCGCGGCGCATGAAGCCAAATTCAACAAAAGGCTGCAGCAGCAGCTCGTAGGCCGTCATGCGGCGGCGCGGTGGGGGGGTGGGCTGTGGTGGGGATGGGCGTGACCGTGCGCATGCTCGTGCGCGTGGCCATGCAGGTGATCGTGCGGCGCCACGCCGCCAGCCCCGGCCAACGCCGAGTCTTCAACGCTGCACGAAGGCGCCGACTCGTCCCAGGCCTCGGCCATCTGGCGCGCGGCAAACAGGTGTTCGGCTTTCAGCGCCTGCGCCGTCGGCCCCCAGGCCACACAGCGCCGCGCCAGCAGCAGCGTGTGCGCAAAGTGCTGGCGCACCTGCTCCAGGTCGTGCAACACGGCAATCACCGTGCGGCCCTGCGCTTGCCAGCGGTGCACCACGGCCAGCAGGTCGGCGGTGGTGCGCGCGTCCAGCGCATTGAAGGGTTCGTCGAGCAAGATCGCCGGCGCGTCCTGCAACAGCACGCGCGCAAACAGCGCACGCTGAAATTGCCCGGCGCTGAGCTCACCGATGATGCGGCGTTCAAACCCCGCCAGCCCCACTGCTGCCAGCGCCTGCTGCACCGCTTGCCGCTGCGGGCCGCCCAGGCCGCGCAGGCTGCCCAACACCCGCCAATGGCCCATGGCCACCAGGTCTTGCACGCTGATGGGGAAACTGCGGTCCACGTCGTGCTGCTGCGGCAGCCAGGCGATGCGCCCGGCCAGCCCCGGCGCCAGCTGCACCTGCCCCTGCGCCAGCGGCAGCCGCCCCATGACGGCCGCCAACAAGCTGCTTTTGCCGGCGCCGTTGGGCCCCACCACGGCGGTGGTGCTGCCCGGCGCAAACTGGCCCGACACGTGGTGCACGGCCGGGTGGCCCCGGTAGGCCACGGTGACGTCGCGCAGCGTGATGGCGGCAGGCAAGGTGGCGATGGCGAGCGGGGCCGCGGGTTCAGGCGCGGACTGACTTTGTGGCTGACTTTGCGGCTGAATTTGCGGCTGAATTTGCGGCTGACGTTGCGGTTCCGGCTGCGCTTGCGGCTGTCGCCGGGCTGGCGAAAAGAGAGTCTTCATCATCGGCCACCTTTTCCTTTAAAGAGACAACGCCCAGGCCACGCCCAGCCACAGCACAGCCACCACAGCGGCGGCGGCGAACAAGCGGGTCAGGGCACTGGCATGAAGCATGGTGGGGCGGGGCTGGTCTGGCGTTGACAGGTCAATTGATGAACCCGGAGGCGGTGGCTCAACGGTGGCGGTGCGGGTGCGGGTGCGGGTGTGGGTGTGGGTGCGGGTCTGCGGGTGGGTGTGGATGAACATGCGCAGGCTGCTGTTTCGGCGTCGAAGCAGACGCTTTGCGCTTGCGCGCGCCTGCTGCGCCGGGCGCCCTGGGCACAGGGCAGTCGCTGCAGCGGCCATACAGCACCAGTTCATGCGCGGCCACCGTGAAGCCCGGCGGTGCCAGGCCCTGCAGGTTGCCGGGGCAGCCGGCGACGTCAAACACGCGCTGGCACAGCTGGCATTGAAAGTGGTGGTGGTGCTGCAAGTTGGCCGCTTCAAAACGCGGGTTCTCGCCCGGCAAGTCCACGCTGCGCAGCGCACCTTCTTCCACCAGCGCTTTCAGGTTGCGGTACACCGTGGCCAGCCCCAGGCCGGGCACCCGCGCTTGCGCCGCAGCCAGCACTTCCAGCGGCAACAGCGGCCGCGCGGCTTGAATCAGGGCGTCGCGAATGGCGTCGCGCTGACGGGTGTTTCTTTCCATGGGGCTAGATGATAATACGTTCGCAAGTTCGTTAACGTAAAAGTCTTCCATGATGCGGGGCGCTGTCGCGCTGCAGCCGCTGCAAGGTGTTGAACCGCTGGTGCAGCGGCCAGAGAGCATGCATATTGGCCGTTAGGTTGCCTGTCTGCACTGCGCCAGCGGCATTCTGCACAGCCAGGCGACGCTGGCATTGTTTGGCAACGTGGGGCGCCGTGTGACCACGCGCAATGGGGCGACCGTGTTCAAAATACCAAGCGCGCTGCGGCTGTGATGGGCACCTGGTTTCACTGCGCTTTCACAACCCCCGCCGCAGGCGCGGGCCCAGCGCGTCACGCAGCGCATCGCCCACCAGGCTGAGGCCGTAGATCATCAAAAACATGGCCACCACCAGCGACAGCAGCGGCCACCAGTCGTGGTTCAGCAAGTCTTGTGCGGCGGCCGTGATCATCAAGCCCCAGCGGGTGCCTTCCTGGATGCCCAGGCCCGGCAACGTGAGCACCACTTCGGCCTTGATCGCCATCACCAAGGTCACCGTGCCAGGCCAGACGCGATGACCACCTGCCAGACGTTGGGCAGCACCTGGCGCCACAAGATGCGCAGCGGCGACGAGCCCAATGCGCGCGCGGCCGTCGCGCAGTCCAGTGCCTTGATCTTCAACACCTCGGCGCGCACCAGGCGCAGGACGACTGTCCACGACGTGGCGGCGATGGCCACGCACATCGTCGCCATGCCCTTGCCCAGCGCAAAAGCAATGGCGGTGATGAGCCGGATGTCGGGCACCGACGCCACCACGGTGTAC
>JAYUPP010000014.1:0-5458 GCA_043760045.1 Betaproteobacteria bacterium | reverse complement strand
GCGCCACCGCTTCATAGACCTTGTGCACCTGCCGCTGGCGCAGCAGCGCGTGGTAGGCCGCGCGGGTGGCCGGCTGCACGGTGAAGACCAGCACGCCGGCGGTTTCGCGGTCGAGCCGGTGCATCGGGGCCAACGTGGTGATGCCCAGCAGCCGGGTCAGCCGCACCAGTGCCGTCTCTTGCAGATAGCGCCCGGCGGGCGCAACCGGCAAGAAGTGCGGTTTGTCGACCACCACCAGGTGCTCGTCCTGGTGCAGCAGCGTCAGCTCGAAGGGCACCCGGGGCTCCGGCGGCGGAGCGCGCCAGTACCACACCACTTCGCCGGGTAGGCATGGGCTGTCAAAGCGCAGCGGCTGACCTTGGGCGCTGAGCACCAGGCCCTGCGCCAAGCGCGCGGGCCAGTCGGTGACGGCTGGCATGCGGTGCCGCAGGAAGTCCCCCAACACCCGCCAGGGCCCGGCCGCCACCGCCACCCGGCTGGCGGCGACGCCGTCGCGCAGTGCGGGTGACCAGAGCGGCGTGGCGCGGCCCACGGTTCAGCTGGAGCCGGCGTCGAGCCGACGGGCCCGCTGCAAGCGCCAGGCTTCGTCGGGGTGGTGGGGGTCGAAGACGCCGTCCACCGTGTGGGCGGTTTCTTGCAGCTGGGTGTTCAGCGCCACCCGGTTGTCAAACACAAAACACTCGCCTTGCCAGTCTTGCTGCGCGTCGGGCAGCTGCGCAAAGTAGTTGAGGACGCCGCCGTCCAGCTGCCACACCTGCAGCCCCAGGCTGCGCATCCAGGGCGCTGTTTTGTCGCAGCGAATGCCACCGGTGCAGTACATGGCCACCGGTGTTTGTTGGGCGCGCCAGCCTGGCGCCTGGGCCAGCACGTAGTCGACAAAGTCGCGAAAGTTGTGCACCTGCGGGTCCACCGCGCCGTGGAAGTGGCCCAGGCGAAACTCAAAGTGATTGCGGTTGTCCAGCACCACGGCCTGGCCCTGAGCCAGCAGCTCGCGCCACTGGGCGGGCGACAGGTGACTGGCGTCGGTTTCGTCGGGTGGCGGCAACGGGCTGCCGGGTGACACCGCCGCAGGCAAGCCCAGCGCCACGATTTCGGTTTTCACGGCCACCTTCAGCCGCCCAAAGGGTGGGGTCAGGCAGGCACTGTGTTTGAAGGTCATGCCCTGGAAGGCGCCGTGGCAGAAGTCGGCGGCCTTCAGCGTCGCTTCAAAGCGTGCCACCGCCGCTGGCGCGCCAGCCACGCTGCCGTTGATGCCCTCTGGCGCCAGCACGATGCTGCCTTGCAGGTCGTGCGCGGCTGCGCGCACGGCATCGGCCGCCAGCGCAGGGTGCGGCAGTGGCACAAAGCGGTAGAAGGCGCTGTGCTGCAAGGCGGGGTGGATTAAAGGCTGCGGTGTGGTCATCAACTGTGATTCTCGCTGGCGTTCGCGCCAACTTGTTCGGGTTGATCCTGAGCTGGCGGCACCGGCGCGTTCGTTCTTTCGCCAACCCTGGTTCCAGGGCAGCATTGACCCGCAATCGGCGTCGTCCGGGCTCCAACCACACCCAGCGTGCCCGCATTACAATATATTTATAAGTAAGGAGTACCGCCATGGCTGAATCAACCATCACCGCCAAGGGCCAGACGACGGTGCCCGCCGCCATCCGGGCGCTGGTGCATGCCAAGCCTGGCACGCGCCTGGTCTGGTCGGCAATGCTCGACGGCACCATCATCGTCCGGGCCAAGACCCAGTCCATCCTCGACATGGCCGGCATGCTCAAGGCGCCCAAGGGCAAGCACGTCAGCGTCGAAGACATGAACCCCTGGCGCTGACTTCGGAACAAGCATGCCGGCTCTCGACACCAACGTCCTCGTGCGATACCTCGTCCGGGACGACGCCGCGCAATTCGCCGCTGCCAAGCGTCTGATCAGTCGCTGCGTTGCCGAGGGCTCGACGTTGTTCGTGCCCGTCACTGTGGTGCTGGAGCTGGAATGGGTGCTGCGGTCCAGTTTCGAATTGGGCAAGGATGATGTGCTGAAGACCCTGTCGAGCCTGTTCTCGGCAGCCGAGCTGACCTTCGAGTCGGAGCGCGCGCTCGAAATCGCGCTGCAGCTGTTCCGCAAGGGCTCAGCGGACTTCGCGGATTGCCTTCACGTCGCATTGGCTACCCAGGCTGGCGAGCAGCCGCTGTGGACCTTCGACAGGGGTGCAGCCAAGGTCAGCGGCGCCCTGCTGTTGACCAAGGGTTGAGTCGGCGTTGAATTTCAACCGCGCACCAGTCCATGATCTAACCTGCCGCGCAAGCCAGATGGCTTGCTCAGCGCCCGCGCGGCTTGCCGGGGTCCTTGTCTGTTGAGGGCTCGCCGGGCTTGCGGCCACGCCGGGCCAGTGCTTCGCGCAACAGGTACTCGACCTGGGCGTTGGCGCTGCGCAGTTCCTGCGACGCCAGGCGCTCGACCTCGGCCCACAGCGCGGGGTCGACGCGCAGCAGGAAACTCTTTTTGTCCGGACTGGCCACGGCGCAGGCGGTAGGCGGTATGCGAATTGCGATGGCTGGTTGGCGGCGAGCTCAGTTGTAGAGCGTGCCGGTGTTGACCACCGGCTGCACGTTGTTGTCGGCGCACAGCACCACCAGCAGGTTGCTCACCATCGCGGCCTTACGCTCGTCGTCCAGCTCCACCAGGTTGCGCTCGCTCAGGCCCTTGAGCGCGGCTTCGACCATGCTGACCGCGCCGTAGACGATCTTGGTGCGCGCACTGATGATGGCTTCGGCCTGTTGGCGGCGCAACATGACCTGGGCGATTTCAGGTGCATAGGCCAGGTGGCTGAGTTTGGCGTCTAGCACCTCCACCCCGGCGGCCTCGAAGCGGTCTTCGAGCTCGGCCTTCAGCGTGGCGGCCACGGTGTCACCGGCGCCGCGCAGCGTCACCTCGGCAGCGTCGCTGTCGTCGGCGTGGTCATAGGCGTACTGCGCGGCCAGGTGGCGCATGGCGGCTTCGGCCTGCACGGTGACAAAGCGCTCGAAATCGTCCACCTCGAACACCGCGCGCGCCGTGTCCAGCACGCGCCAGACCACCACCACGCCAATCTCCACCGGGTTGCCGCGCTTGTCGTTGACCTTCAGCGTGGGTGAGTTCAGGTTGCGCGCACGCAGCGAGATGTGCCGCTTGACGTACAGCGGGTTGGCCCAGCGCAGGCCCTCGCTGCGGTCGGTGCCCATGTATTTGCCAAACAGCGTCAGGATGGCGGCTTCGCGGGGCTGCAGCATGAACAGGCCCACCAAGATGAAGATGCCCAAGGCGATGAACAACACCCGCATCAGGATCAAAAGCCCGCCGCCACCCGGCGCCAGCACAAAGGAAGTCACCGTGCTGGCGATGAGCACAACGCCCACCGCGGTCATCACATAGCCGTTGGCCGACTGGACTTCACGTTCCTGGGTGACCGGGGTCGAAGGCATGGAGGTCTCCGTTGGGCTGGTAGCCTGTGTTCAAAGTGATATCACTTTAGTATCTACCATCCAACGCTGTCAAGGGCTTGCTTTGACGACCCGACCCGACCAGACACGACGCGCAGCACCCCCTGGGAGCTGCGCCCCTCAGCTCACTGAATGCCCAAGGCCTGGAACAGCGCATCGGTGGCTGTTTTGTTCAGGCGCACGCTCCAGTTCGGCGTGGTGGTGAAGCTGTCCTTGAAGGCGTACCAGACACCGCCGTTGCGCTCGGCGAACAGGCGGGTGAAGCGGTAGTTGTCTTCAAAGCCCGCCGGCATGGCGGCAAACTTCAGCAAGCGCACACCGCCCACCGTTTCGATGCTGTAGGTGGTGTCGAGCAAGGTGGTGTAGTTGGTGGTGGTGCCGCCACTGACCAGCCGGTTGTTCTGCGTGAAGCGGGCCTTGTTGCCCACCGCGTCAAAACCGACCCGGATTTCCACCGTGTTGGTGTGCAGCGGGTTGGTCGGCGTGGCGGTGTAGGAGTGCACAAAGACCGCCAGGTTGCCGTTGATGGTGCTGCTGTTGATGTTGCTCGGGTACAGCGCGACCAGTTCATCCAGCGACGTCGCGAAGGGCCAGGTGTTGAACGCTGCCGAACTGGTGGGCGACGGCGCCACGCGCAGTTGGTTGCTTGCAGCGGTGGCAATGGACAGCGGTGTGGCCGTGGTCAGGAAGCCGCGGTAGTCCATCGTCGACCCTTCCGGAAAGCGGGTCGTGGCCAGCACCGGGAAGCTGCCGGGCCGCGGGCCCCAGTTGCTGGTTGAGGCGCCGTTGTCGGTGCTGCCGTAGGCGCGGATGTCGTTGACCACGTCGGACATCAAGCGCCCGCCGATGGTCTGCGTGATGGCGCCCACCCGTTCGTCCGTGTAACCCTTGCAGTAGACGCCGCGGTGGGGTGCCGTGCTGGCGGTGGTGCCGATGTTGATGCCGTCGCTGGGGCAGTCGAACCACTCGGTGCCGGTCCAGTAGGAGCGGTTGCGCACAAAGGGCTGCTCCACGCCGGCACTGACGACGCGGCGGCGCTCGTTGAAGCTGTACAGGCCAGCGCTGTCCAGCACGCTGCTGTCGCCGTCGAAGATGCGCCAGTTGTAGTTGTTGGCGTCGGTGAAGGTGAAGTTGCGCAGTGTCGCAAACGGCCCGCTGCTGGTGGGCGCCACGGGGGCCCGGTGCTCGGGAATGCCCAGCGCGGTGCGCATCGCGGCCCAGGCCACGGCGTTCAAGCGCTGGTCGTAGCGGGTGCGCTCCAGGTCCCGCACCGCGCGGAACACCGTGCCGCTGGACTCGGCCCAGAAGCGCTGCTGGCGCAAACGTGATGTCAGCTCGGCGGGGTAGCCGGTGGCCACGCGCATCAGGCGCAGGCCGCCTTGGGTGCCGATGGCCAGCGTGCCGTCACCGGCGTTGCTGCAGTTGATGGCGGCCTGGTCCGTTTTACGCACATCGCACTTGTAGAAGCGGATTTTGGAAGCGGCCACGTCAAAGCCGGCGCGGAAGCGCTTGAAGGCCTCCAGCGTGGCATCGGGCTGGTCGGCCAGGGTCAGGTCAAAAACGAACACGGTGTTGGCATTGGCCGGCACCACGGTGCTGTCCACCAAGTCGCCTGGCATGCCGCTGTACTGTTCCAGCGTGGTGGCTTGGCGGTACACACCATCGGGCCAGCGCACGCTGGACTTGGCTGCAAGCTCGATGCGATCGACGCCGCCGATGTCGGCGCGCTGCGTGCGCCGCGACATCCTGGAGCCGGCCGGGAAGGTGGCCGCGGCGGGCAGCAGGTCGGGGCTGGGGCCCCAGTTCACCGGCAGGCCCACAACCGGATCGGTGTGGGCACCTACGCTGTCGGCAAAAGGATGGGCACGGAAAGCGGCCACCACCTCACGCAAGGTCTTGCCGCTGATGTCTTCGACCACCGATCTGGTTTCGCTGTTGGAAGCGCCGCAATAGGTGCCCAGTTGCGGTGTGGTGGCCGTCTCCAGCTTGTTGATGCTGAC
>JAYUPP010000013.1:0-5462 GCA_043760045.1 Betaproteobacteria bacterium | reverse complement strand
CGGCTATGGCGAGCATTTGCAACGACGAGTGGGTGCGTTTTGGCGTGCAAAGCGGGCATGAACGAAAGACTCTCAGCCTCTCAGTCGTTGGCCGGCGGTGGCGCTTCATTTGCAAAGCCATCACCGCGCCGCGCCTGCGCCTGCCGGCGCTGTGCACGTTCCACTGACCATTGCTCTTCCAGCTGCTGGCGGCCCAGTTTGGACATCGACACCAGCTGGTTCCGGTCGCCCTGGTGCGGGGCCAGGCTTTGCAGCAGTGCAATGCTGTGCTGGCGAAAACGCAGCGCCTGGGTGCGCGCGGCGTGGCGTTCCCAGCCCATGTTTTCCAGCACGCTGCGCCCGCTCATCAGCGCCGAGTCGAGTGTCTCGCGTTCGATGTGCTGCACGCCGCGTTCGAACAGGCTGTACCAGTGCGCCGTGTTGCGCGCCCGCACCACCAGCTTGGCGTGTGGAAAGTGTTCACGCACCAGGTCCACCACGTCCAGGCTCTGCGCCACGTCGTCGATGGCCACCACGATGACCCGCGCGCGGCCGGCGCCGGCCACACGCAGCAGGTCCAGGCGCGTGGCGTCGCCATAAAAAGCCGGCCAGCCAAACTGGCGCACCGCTGCCACTTGTTCAGCGCTGTGGTCCAGCACGGTGGCGGCCAGGCCGCAGGCGTTGATCAGGCGGCCGACGATCTGGCCGTAACGGCCGAAGCCGCAGATGATGATGGGTGCGTGCTGCTCTTCGTTGATTTCTTCCAGCGGTGGCCCGGCAGCGGCCTGCACGCGGGCGGCGAGCAGCGGCGCCAGCACCCGGTCGCACAGCACCAAAAGCAGCGGCGTCAGCAGCATCGACAGCGCGATGCAGGCCACCAGCAGAGACGACACTTCTGGCGTTATGACTTTGGCGCCCAGCGCCGTCTGCAGCACCACAAAACCAAACTCGCCACCTTGCGCCAGCAGCACCACAAACACCGGCCGCTCGGCCAGCGGGGTGCCCATGCGCCAGGCCATCGCCAGCAGCACGAGTGTCTTGAGCAGCAAAAAACCCAGCACGACGGCGGCCACCAGCAGCGGGCTGGCCAGCACCACGGCGAAGTCGATGCTCATGCCGACAGCGATGAAAAACAGGCCCAGCAACAAACCCTTGAAGGGTTCGAGGTCGGTCTCCAGCTCGCGCCGGTATTCACTTTCGGCCAGCAGCACACCGGCCAGAAAAGCGCCCAGCGCCATGCTCAGGCCCACGCTTTGCATCAGCGCTGCGGTGGCCACCACCAGCAGCAAAGCGGCGGCGGTGAAGATCTCGGGCGTGTCGCTGCGCGCAATCCAGCGCAGTGCCGGGCGCAGCAGCAGGCGGCCGCCCAGCACGATGGCGGCGATCATGGAAAGTGCTTTCAGCGCCGCCGTGTAGCCGTTGCCTTCAGCAGCTGCGCCGCTGGTGGCCAGCAGCGGAATCAACGCCAGGATGGGGATGGCTGCCATGTCTTGCAGCAGCGCCACGCTCAGCACACTTTGGCCGGCCGTCGTGGGCATCAGGTTGCGTTCGGCCAGCACCCCCAGGCCGATGGCGGTGCTGCTCATGGCCAGCGCCAGGCCGGCCACCAGCGCCAGGCGCCAGTCCACACCCGCGGCCACCGCCGCCAACAGCAGCAGCGCGGTCGACCCAAACAGCTGCACGCTGCCCCAGCCGAAGATGGGCCGGCGCATCGCCCACAGACGTTTCGGTTCCAGTTCCAGGCCCACCAGAAACAGCATCAGCACGACACCGAATTCAGCGAAGTGCAGCATCGCCTGCGGGTCGGTGACGAGCTTCAAGCCCCAGGGGCCGATGGCGATGCCGGCGCCCAGGTAACCGATGATCGAACCCAGCCCCAGCAGCCGCGCCAGTGGCACCGCCACCACGGCGGCGCCCAGGTAAATCAGGCTGCTCGTGAGCCAGGGGGTGCTGTGTTCCATCGGGTGGGTGCCGTTCTACAGCTGCGGTCGGGCGTCCAGCGGGACGGCGCAGTCGAGTGCCGGTTCCAGGCCTTCAGTCTCTGGCCAGTGCGGCCACGTGCGCAGGCGCTGCACGAACACTTCAGCATGCTGACGCAGGGCCAGCGCGCTGGCGTTGTGCGCGCCGTGCAGCACCAGTGGCGGCAGCCAGCGCATGCCCACCAGCGCCGCGGTCTGCTCATAGGGGTGCAGGAAAGCGTCGAAAAAATAACGGTTGTAGCCGTCGGGCCGATAGCTGGTTTCAGGCCCGCCGGTGGAAGCCGCCAGCCACAGGTCTTTGCCCTGCAGCGCCCGCCCACCGGGCCCGTAAGCCCAGCCAAAGGTGAACACCTCGTCCAGCCACAACTTCAGCAGTGGCGGCATGGCATACCACTGCACCGGGTGCAGCCACACCACGGCTCGCGCCTTGGCCAGCAGGCTTTGTTCGGCCGCCACGTCCACCAGGTAGTCGGGGTACAGCGCATAGAGGTCGCGCACCTGCACCCGTGCGCTGTCCAGCTGCGCCGCCGCCGTCATCAAAGCCTTTGTGGCGCGTGAATGCTCAAGCTGCGGGTGGGCGGCGATGACCAGGATGTCGGGCATGAACAGGCGCAGAGGGCAAATGCGGGGTGGCTGCAGCGGGGTGCCACGGCGGCGGCACTTTCTTTGCGGGTGGGGCTGGAAGGCGTTGTCGCCCGGCTACCATACTGCACAACAACACTGCACAACAACACGCTGGCCTGCAGCATTCAATGCTCGCCGCCGGGCAGCCCGCCCCGCAGAGCGCCCAGCCCACAGGAGCCCATCATGCCCGTGATAGTGGTGGCCAACCCCAAAGGAGGCGTTGGCAAAAGCACGCTGGCAACCAACGTGGCCGGCTGTCTGGCTGCCGCAGGCCACATGGTGATGCTGGGTGACGTGGACCGCCAGCAGTCCAGCGCGCAGTGGCGCCAATTGCGCCCCGCTGGGCTGAACACCATCAGCGGCTGGGACGTGGCGGCCGACCACCTCGTGCGCCCGCCCAAAGGCACCACGCATGTGGTGCTGGACACCCCCGCCGGCCTGCACGACAAGCGGCTGGACGCGGTGATGCGAATAGCCGACCGCATGCTCATTCCGTTGCAGCCCAGCCTGTTCGACATCCAGGCCACGCATACCTTTGTTCAGGAACTGCGCCGGCACCCACGGAGCGCGCAGGTCAAGCTGGGCCTGGTGGGCATGCGTGTGCGCGAAAACACACGCGCCAACGAACAGCTGCAAAGCTACCTGGCGACGTTGCCGGTGCCGGTGGTGGCCTGGCTGCGCGACACGCAAAACTATGTGCAACTGGCCGCGCGCGGCCTGACGCTGTGGGACGTGGCACCCAGCCGCGTGGAGCGTGACTTGCAGCAGTGGGCTGCGTTAACCGAATGGGTCTGTCAAACATGAGTGTTATAGGTCTGAAGTCAGGCACGTCATCTGCACAGCGTAGTTATGCACACCTGAGTGATTTGCAGGCCCTGGTCGGCCAGGAAATTGGCTGCAGCGACTGGCTGGCCGTGGAGCAGCCGCGCATCGATCAATTTGCCGCGGCCACGGGCGACCACCAGTGGATACACACCGACCCGGCACGCGCCGCCAGCGGCCCTTTTGGTGTCACCGTTGCGCATGGTTTTCTAACGTTGAGCCTGCTGCCGGCCTTGTTTTCGACGGCATTTGACATCGACGATGTGCGCATGGGCATCAACTACGGCCTGAACCGGGTGCGCTTCATGGCGCCGGTGCGTGTGGGCGGCCGCCTGCGGGGCCGCTTCAGGCTGGTGAGCTATGAGCCCCTGGAAGGCGGCGCGCAGTTGACGGTGGACGCCACCATCGAAATGGAGGGCGCCGACAAGCCAGCCTGCGTGGCGCAGACGGTGTCGCGTCGATTTGTGTAGCACCGCGACAAGTTCAACAAAAAAAATGGGAGTCGCATGAAAGTCTTGTTGGTAGACGACCATCCGCTGGTGCTGTCGGCGCTGCAAATCGTGATCCAGGGCATAGGCAGCGACACCACCGTGGTGGGTGTAGCCAGCGCTGCTGCGGCGCGCGCCACGCTGGCAGAGGACAGCGACTTCGACCTGGTGCTGCTGGACCTGGGGCTGGGGGACGCCGACGGCTTTGATGTGCTGGTGGAATTTCGTGCTGCTTACCCGGCGGTGCCGGTGGTGGTGGTGTCGGCTTCAGACCGCGCCAGCGACGTGATACGCGCCATCGACAGTGGCGCGATGGGTTTCGTGCCCAAAAAGTCTACCCATGCCGAATTGCAGCAGGCGCTGGGCATGGTGATGGCCGGCGCCATGTATGTTCCGCCTTCGATGTTGGGCCTGGAATTCGGCAAAGGACTGGGCATGCCCGGCGACACCCAGCCCAGCGTGATGCAGGTGCACGGCACCGCACCGCTGGGCCCGGGCGCACAACCCGAATCGCACCAGAAGTTGCCTTCCATTGAAGACGTGGGCCTGACGCCGCGCCAGGCCGAGGTGTTGTCGCTGCTGCTGCAAGGCCTGCCTAACAAACTTATTGCACGGCAGCTGAACCTGTCGGTTGAAACCGTCAAAGACCATGTGGCGGCGGTGCTGCGGGCTTTGGGTGTGAGTTCGCGCACGCAGGCGGTGCTGGCCGTCAGCCAGATGACGCAGGGCCACGGTGGCTTTTTCACACGCAAGCCGGTGCCCCGGCTTTGACGGCAGCGGCGCCCGTGGCTGCCCTGCCCGAAGCTGCGCCAGCGGATGCCGTGCTGCCCGGCCCCACGCCGGTGGCCGCAACGGCAGCAGCGGCCCCTGCAGCATCCAGCTATGCCGCCGATCACATCCGCGCCTTGTATCTGCAGACCCCGGCCACACTGGCCGGCAACCTGATTGGCCTGTTGCTGCTGACCGGCATCTTCTGGACGCTGGCCGAACCCACGCGGCTGCTGGGCTGGTTGGCCGCCGGTGGCTTCTTGTGGCTGCTGCGGCTGTTGCACTACTTGCGCTTTTTGCGCAACCGCCGGGCCGATGAAGCCACGCTGCGGCAATGGCGGCCCAGCTGGATGGCACTGGTGCTGTGCCAGGGCGCCACGTGGGCCGCTGCGGTGTGGCTGTTCTGGGGCCTGGGCACGCCTTATCACAAGGTGTCGCTGCTGCTGATTGCCTACACCTACTGCCTGGGCTCGGTGCAGCTGCTGGCCACGCAGTGGCGCGTGTTTCTGGCCTTTCTGGCGGTGGTGCTGGTGCCCACGCTGGCGCGCATCGTCACCGACACCGGCGAGCCCTGGCACCTGCAGCTGGCATTGATACTGGTGCTGCTGTTTGCCATCACCGTGCTGATGGGCCGCACCTACGGCAGTGCGCTGGGCCACGCGCTGAAGCTGAAGAGCCGCACCGACGAGCTGGCGGCGCAGTTGCGCGTTGAAATGGGCGTGGCCGAAGAAGCACGCCGCGCTGCCGAGGCCGCGAACCGCGCCAAGACGCAGTTTTTTGCCGCCGCCAGCCACGACCTGCG
>JAYUPP010000012.1:0-15561 GCA_043760045.1 Betaproteobacteria bacterium | reverse complement strand
CCCCAGGTGCCGCCCGCGTCGCGGGCACGCACATACACCGTGTGCCGGCCCAGGCTCAGGCCGCTCGTGTTGAGGCTGCCCAGCACGGCCTCGGTGCTGGTGTTGAAACTGCCATCGGCAGCGGCAAGCGCCACCGGGGTTGCAGCGGGGTCCCAGGGTGGTGTGTTGATGGTGTATTCCGCCTCCGCCACCGCCTGCGTGGGCTCGGCGCCGTTGCTGTTGTTGAACCGCGTGTCGGTGGCTGACGCATTCAACGCCACCGCCGTGCCAGCCAGCACGCCGCTGGTGGCCGCATTGCCGCTCAAAGTCAACGTGCTGATGTCGGGGCCACCGGGTGTGATGTAAGGCGTTCTCACCACCTTGGCGGCGTAAATCAGGGCCGGCAGGTTGTTCGGCTTGATGGTGTTGTTATAGGTGGTGCAGCTCTCGAAAAACGAAGTGCCCAGTTCGATGGTGTAAGAGGCCACGCCCAGCTCACCGTAGCTGACGCTGCTGGAGGTGCCGTCGGTGGGGTACAGGCCTATGGCCTGCTGCGGCGTGTAGTTGTTGAAGAACGCGAACTTGCGACCGAGTGTCTGCAAAGCAATGGCGTTAGGCGCCGGTGTCGCCGTATTGCCCCAGGGCCACAGCACCAGTTGGCTGTAGCTGTGGATGTCGAGGTGGATGCCGCTGGTGTCGGCCGGTGCGGCGTCCGTGGCACTGGGGCCCCGGCGGTCGGGCCACAGGCTGCGCACATAAGCCTCGATGGCTTGTGTTTCTGGCTCTGAACCCGCGCTCGGGCCGCGGTAGGTCAGGTCACAGGCATTGCCGCTGCTGCCCTCGCCGGCGGTGCTGTTCCAGCTGAAACTGAAATTGCGGTTCAGGTCGATGCCGCGTGTGTTGGTGTTGGCGCAAAAGTTGTTGTTGGTGTTCTTGCGCCATGACAAACCGGTTTCGGCGCGTTTGCGGCCGTCGGGGTTGGTGTGCAGCATCAGGTGCACTTCGTGGTGGTCGAGGATCCAGGTGGCGTCGGCGTCGCTGCCATGGCCATTGACCAGCCAGCGTGCAAATTCAAGCACCAAAGGCGCGGTCGTATATTCGCGCGCATGGATGGCGGCGTTGACAAAAAGTTTTGGTTTGCTGCCCGGCACTGCGCTGTTGGTGAGTTTGAGCACACGGATGTCGTGGCCGCCCAGGCCCTGGGTTTTTTCCCACGAATCGCCGGCGTCTACCAGTGTGGCCAGGTTGGGTTTGCTGGTCACAAAAGCCTGCGCCTGCGCAGCGGTTTCTTCCACCGTTTCATAACAGGCGTAGTTGGGAATGGACTGCAGGTTGGCTGCTTCAAGTGCACCCCCGAGCGCACCCCCTGGCGTGGTTTTGCCTTTTGCCGTGCCGCTGGCCGAAGTTCCGGCGGCCGTGGCCGCTGCAGCAACACGTGCACTGTTGGCAATTTGCATCTGCGTCAGGAACTGGTCGCGCTGGCGAATGAAGTCGGTGGCCTGTGCAAAGGTGAAACCAAAGCCGCGCAGCCTGTCCATGTCGGCGGCGCTCAGTTCCAGCACCAGGTAACCCCCGGCGTAGTTGCTTTGCAGCAGCTTGTCGTGAAAGCTGATGGCCGCCTTGCGCGCTATCACCAGGCTGGGAAAGTAAGCCTTGTAGATCTGGGTGTTCAGTTTTTCCTGCTCCAGTTGTTCATGCGCGTGTTGCGGGGTGGATCCATGCGCCAGCACAGCACCGCTGCCCAGCGCGGCGAGAACGACGGTGGCCCAAAGTGCGAACGGTTGATTCAGGGGTTTCAAGACGGTCTCCGGTTGAATGAGGCTGCCCGCCGATGATGCGGCGGCGCTGGCTGTTTCTTGGCGCGGCATTCTGCTCTGCGCCTTGGGGCTTGAGAGCGCAGCCCGGGTTAACACCAGTGCCGCAGACGAGTGCTGCGCAGGCTCAGGAATGGCGTGAACTGCGCCGGCTGAAAGGGCACTTTGAAGGTGAGCCCTGGAACGAAGCCCTTGACCGCTGGCAGGGCCGCAAACACCAGCTGATGCTGGAATTTGCGGCCGACCTGTTGCGCCGCCGCGCCCGCACAAACGATGTGTTGCAAACGCTCGGGCGTCCCGACGCCCAGTTGGCGCCGCAAGATCCTGCGTATGAAAAAGCAGCCCGCCAGCGGACCCAGGTGGCGCCGCTTTTGGCACCCCCTGCGGCACCCACCGTGACTGACAAGCGCAGCACCCGCGCGCCGAGCTTGTGGCTTTACCACTGGCGCAGCACACACGACCAGTTGGTGCTCAGCTTGCACCAGGGCCGCGTCAGCGCCACGGGCTGGCTGCACGATTTCGAATAACGAACGGCTTTAACGTGGCGGCTTGCTCAGAGCCGGCATCAACCCGGCATCAACCCGGCCACCAGCGTTTCCACCCGCGCCAGCACGGCCGCGTCCATGGTGATGGGCCGCCCCCATTCGCGGCTGGTTTCGCCGGCCCATTTGTTCGTGGCGTCCAGCCCCATCTTGCCGCCCAACCCGCTGACCGGGGAAGCGAAGTCCAGGTAGTCGATGGGCGTGTGTTCCACCAGCGTGGTGTCGCGCACCGGGTCCATGCGCGTGGTGATGGCCCAGACCACTTCCCTCCAGTCGCGCACGTTGACATCGTCGTCGGTGACGACGATGAACTTGGTGTACATGAACTGACGCAAAAAGCTCCAGATGCCGAACATCACGCGTTTGGCGTGGCCCGGGTAGGCTTTCTTGATCGAGACCACCGCCACGCGGTAGCTGCAGCCTTCGGGCGGCAAATAGAAGTCCACGATTTCCGGAAACTGCTTCTGCAGGATGGGCACAAACACTTCGTTCAGCGCTACACCCAGCACCGCCGGTTCATCGGGCGGCTTGCCGGTGTAGGTGGAGTGGTAGATCGGGTTTTGACGGTGCGTCAGCCGCGACAAGCTGAACACCGGGAACCAGTCTTGTTCGTTGTAGTAGCCGGTGTGGTCGCCAAACGGGCCCTCCAGCGCATGCAAGTACCCGCCAACTTCCTTCGTCGGCACACCCTGTGCCGATTCCCCTTTGAAGCCTGCAGCGGCGGG
Organism: Betaproteobacteria bacterium; assembly: GCA_043760045.1. Lineage (GTDB taxonomy): Bacteria > Pseudomonadota > Gammaproteobacteria > Burkholderiales > Burkholderiaceae_C > Rubrivivax. Next base: position 12,501 of record JAYUPP010000012.1, on the reverse strand, counting down.
CGGGATGTGGCCCTCCAGCACCATCTCGGCCGTTGCCGGCACCTGCAGCGCCAGAGGGCCTTCGCCCACGCCGCTGGCCACCAGCCCGGTGCGGCTGCCGCGCAGCAGGCCGGCAAACTGATATTCCGACAGCGTGTCGGGCACCGGTGTCACCGCGCCCAGAATGGTGGCCGGGTCGGCGCCCAGCGCCACGGCAATCGGGAACGGCTGCCCCGGGTTGGCACGCGCAAATTCCCGAAAGTCCAGCGCGCCGCCCCGGTGTGCCAGCCAGCGCATGATGAGCTCACGCGGGCCTATCACCTGTTGACGGTAAATGCCCAGGTTCTGCCGCAAGCGCGGCGCGGCCACCGTCTGCGGCCCGCGTGTGACCACCAGACCCCAGGTGATGAGCGGCCCCGCGTCGCCCGGCCAGCAGGTTTGTACCGGCAGGCGCGCCAGGTCGATGTCGTTGCCGGCAATCACCACGTCCTGGCAGGGCGCCTGGCGCTGCAGCGCAGGTTTCATGTCCCACAGCGCTTTGCCCATCTGCAACAGCTTGCCCGCGTCTTTCAGGCCCTTGGGCGGCTCGGGTTCTTTCAGGCTGGCGAGCATGCGCCCCACGTCGCGCAGCTCGGAAGCCTGCTGCATGCCCATGCCCAGGGCCACGCGCCGGGTGGTGCCGAAGAGATTGATCAGACAAGGGATGTCATGGTTGATAGGGTTCAAACACAGCACCGCGGGCCCACCGGCGCGCAGCAGCTGGTCGCCGATGGCCGTCATTTCCAGCTTGGGCGACACCGGATCGCGCAGTTTCCGCAGCTCACCCAGCTTTTCCAGCTGGGCCATGAAGTCACGCAAGTCGTGGTATTTCATGCGGAATTTGAATAAAACTGTGGTTTCATATTCTTGACCGCGTATGTAGGGCTTCCTAGAATCGGCCCAGCCCAAAGATTTGAGGGTTTACCCGAGACGTTGTTTGAACGTCGATGCGGCGCAGCCGCTCAGCCGGTGCCGGCGCATGCTTGCACCCCGCTTTCATTATTGCGACCGGCCCACGTGCCACCGCAGTCCTGCCTGCCGCCCCAATTCACCCAGGCGGTTAGGCGTGAACCGGAGTTTGCCTTTGTTGCATTCAAAACCTTTGCGTTCCTGGTCGGGTCGCATGTCCACCGCAAGCCAGGCCGTCACCCAATCGACCTCGGTGTTTTGCCGTGACGTCGGCCATGGCCTGCTGCTCACCGGCCGCAATGCGCTGGCCACGGTGGGCGTGACGACCGTTCTGATGCTGAGCCTGTGCCTGGGCCACGAACCGCTGCGCCACGGCCTGGAAGAGACTGCGCACCGCTGGCTGCAAGAGCGCAGCGAAAACCGCGCTCTCAACGATGGCGACACACTGCACAGCCTGGCCGAGCTCAGCGCTGTGGCACGCGCCACCGCCGCCGACATCAAAGGCCTGCCCAGCGCGCAGGCCCGCCTGGCGCAGTGGATCAGCCGCCGCTACCGTGTGGCGCCCGAACCGGTCAGTGCCCTGGTGCGCGAGGCCTGGGAAACCGGCCGCCGGGCGCGCCTGGACCCGACGCTGATTCTGGCCATCATGGCCATCGAGTCGCGCTTCAACCCCTTCGCCCAAAGCCCGGTGGGCGCCCAGGGCCTGATGCAAGTGATGACGCGGCTGCACGACGACAAATACGAGTCCTTTGGCGGCACCTATGCGGCCTTCGACCCCGTCACCAATGTGCGCGTGGGTGTGCAAGTGCTGAAGGAGTCCATCGCCCGCGGCGGCAGTGTTGAAGAAGGCCTGCGGCATTACGTCGGTGCGGCATTGCTGGAAGACGACGGTGGCTATGCGGCCAAGGTGATGTCCGAACAAGAACACATGCGTGCGGTGCTGCAAGGCCGTGTGGTGCCCATCGGGGCGGGCATTTTGTCCACGCCGCAGCCACGCACCCTGCCGGTGCGGGCGCCGGCCGACAGCGCACCTGGCCAACCACAGCAAGCCGCGCCGCCGCCCATTGACAACACCACCAAGACGGTGGACACGGCCGAACGGCTGGCATTGATGCGTTAGGCACGCTGGTTGTGCGCGCCGGTTGTGCGTGCCGGTTGTGCGTGCTGTTTCACCCACCCGCACCGCACCCACCCCAGAGCGGCACGCTAAACTGAAAGCCTGCGCAACTGGCGATAGGGGCCCCGGCCCCGAGGTGGGCCCAAAGAAACCACCGGGAAGCGCAGGCCGTGGCGTTTCATGCTGCTGCGGTATCAGCCGTTCGCCTGGGCAGCCCTCGACCGCGTGCGACGCTGCCCGTCTGCATCTCTGCATTCCTGCACTGCACTGACGAACTTCGGCATCGCGAATCCTTGGCCCTTCACCTGAAGAGGACTGCCACCATGTTTGACCGTTCCACATCCACGCTGGCCCTGGCCGACCCCGAAATCTGGGCCGCCGTGCAAGCCGAAAACCAGCGTCAGGAAAACCACATCGAGCTGATTGCCAGCGAGAACTACACCTCGCCTGCGGTGATGGCCGCGCAGGGCTCGCAGCTGACCAACAAATACGCCGAGGGCTACCCCGGCAAGCGTTATTACGGCGGCTGCGAAAACGTGGATGTGGTGGAACAACTGGCCATTGACCGCGTCAAGCAGCTGTTTGGTGCGCAGTTTGCCAACGTGCAGCCCAACTCGGGTTCACAAGCCAACCAGGCGGTGTTTTTTGGCCTGCTGAACCCCGGCGACACCATCATGGGCATGAGCCTGGCCGAAGGTGGCCACCTCACCCACGGCATGGCGCTGAACATGAGCGGCAAGTGGTTCAAGGTGGTCAGCTACGGCCTGGACGCCGTTGAGGCCATCGACTACGAAGCGATGGAGCGCACCGCGCACGAACACAAACCCAAACTCATCATTGCCGGCGCCAGCGCCTACAGCCTGCATATCGACTTCGAGCGCTTTGCCAGGGTGGCCAAAGCCATCGGCGCCATCTTCATGGTGGACATGGCGCACTACGCGGGCCTGATCGCGGCCGGTGTCTACCCGAACCCGGTGCCGCATGCCGACGTGGTGACCAGCACCACCCACAAAAGCCTGCGTGGCCCGCGCGGCGGAATCATCGTGATGAATGACGAAAGTGTCGCCAAGAAGATCAACAGTGCCATCTTCCCCGGCATCCAGGGCGGGCCCTTGATGCATGTCATCGCCGGCAAAGCGGTGGCTTTCAAAGAAGCGCTAACGCCAGAGTTCAAGGCCTACCAGCAACAGGTGGTGGCCAACGCCGACATGCTGGCGCGCACGCTGATCGAACGCGGGCTGCGCATCGTCAGCGGCGGCACCCAAAGCCACGTGATGCTGGTGGACCTGCGGCCGAAAAACCTGACTGGCAAAGAAGCCGAGGCCATCTTGGGCGAAGCCCACATGACCTGCAACAAAAACGGCATCCCGAACGACCCGCAAAAGCCGATGGTGACCAGCGGCATTCGTTTGGGAACTCCCGCAATGACCACCCGCGGCTTCGGCCTGGAAGAGACGCGCCAAACAGCGCACCTGATCGCTGACGTGCTGGACCAGCCGCACAGTGCCGACAACCTGGCTGCCGTGCGCGCGAAAGTGGCCGCGTTGACACGCGACTTCCCCGTTTACCGCTGAACCATGCGCTGCCCTTTTTGCAGTCACGCCGAAACCCAGGTTGCCGAAACCCGGGAAAGCGATGAGGGCGACGTTATCCGCCGCCGCCGCCGCTGCGTGCACTGCGAAAAGCGCTTCACCACCTATGAGCGGCCCGACATTGCGCTGCCTGCGGTGGCCAAAAAAGACGGCGCGCGGGTTGACTTCGACGCCGGCAAGCTGCGCGCCAGCATGACGCTTGCGCTGCGCAAGCGCCCCGTGAGCATGGAACAGATCGACGCTGCGCTGGAACGCATCCAGGAAAAACTGCTGGCCAGCGGCGCGCGCGAGGTGCCGAGCGCGCGCCTGGGTGAACTGGTGATGCGCGAGTTGAAGCGCATCGACAAAGTGGCTTACGTGCGCTTTGCTTCGGTGTACCGCGAGTTCGAAGATGTGGATGCCTTCAGGCAGCTGATTCGCGACATCTGAGCCGGCCGCGCTGCCGACGCGCTCCTGACTCGCTCCTGACGCATTCCCGACGCGTTCCCGCCGCGCCGCAACTTACGCGGCGCCGCGCATCACCCCCAACCTTCACCCCCAACCGGGGGTGCCCAGTCCGGGGGCCCACATCAGACAACCGCAAACGCCCCTGCAGCGGGATCGTGTTGCGGCGTGCCCGTTCCTACAGTGCGGCTCAGCACTTCACACCAGCCCACGGAGCCGCCACCATGAACACCAGCACCCTCTTTGCCGCCGCCACCCACCGCGCCACCACCCGGCTCGCCGCAACACGCCAACGCGGTACGTCCATCGTTGAGTCGATGATGGTGCTGGCCGTGGCCGCCATCAGCCTGGGCGCTGCGGTGCCCGGCTTCCAGGAAACACGCCTGCACCGCCACCTGGACGGCGCTGCGGCGCAGCTGGAAACCGACATCCAGCTGACCCGCAGCCGCGCGGTGGCCGAGCGGCGCAACCTGCGCATGAGCTTCATTCAGGACACCCACGGCAGCTGCTACGTGGTGCACAGCGGCGACGCCGACAGCTGCAGCTGCAGCGCCAGCGGCCAGGCGCAATGCAGCAACGGTGAAGCCGCTGCGCGCAGCGTGCGCTTCGATGCCAAGCACCCGGTGAAGCTGCAGACCAATGTGCGGTCCATCGTTTTCAGCCCCAACCTGGGCACCAGCACCCCCACCGGCACGCTGAAGCTGCAGACCTCACCCACGCACACGGTGCACGCGGTCGTCAACGTGATGGGCCGCGTGCGCCACTGCGCGCCCGACACCGCCACAGCGACCAAAGGCTACCCGCGCTGCTGAGTGGACACTGCGGGGCGCGCCGGCAGGCAGGCGCCGCCGGCGCCGATTGCCTGCCAAAGCGCGCACCGACACCCCTTGCTCAGGGGGTTCGTTGACCAGCGGCAGCCGGTAGACGACGAATGGTGTTGGCCGTAACCAGACGTTGCAGACAATGCGCGGATGAATTCTCAACAGCAGCACCCACCCCGCAGCAGGCGCAACACCGACCGCTGCGGTCAGGCTGCCCGCGGCCACCACAACCGGCCGGCCGCCAGCGCAGGCATGACGCTGATCGAGCTGATGATTGCCGTGGTCATCATGGGCATTCTGCTGGCGGTGGCGTTCCCGTCATACCTGGATTCGGTGCGCAAGGGCCGGCGGGCTGAAGGCATTGCAGCGCTGACGGCGTTGCAGCATGCACAAGAGCGGTTTCGGGCGAACAGTGCTGTTTACGGCAACCTCAACGCGGTGGCGAATGCAGAAACATTGCCCAACCGTGGCGCGCTGGCCAGATCTTCCAACGAACGCTATGCCCTGGCCGTCACCGACAACACCGCAATCGGCTACACCGCCATCGCCACCGCAGCCGGTGCTCAAGCCGACGACACCGCCTGCAAGATGATGGGCGTGCGTGCTGCGGGCGGCAACTTGCGCTATGGCTCGGGCACCGGCAGCATCGACTTTGAAGCTGCCGAGCCCGATGCGGGCCGGTGCTGGGCGAAATGATGATGCATCTCAGCAAGCGCGAATACGCGCGACGCGCTGTCGGCTGCCAGCGCTCAGGATTTACTCTCATCGAACTGATGGTCGTCGTCGCGCTGGTCGCCGTGCTGATTGCTATCGCAGCGCCTTCCATGCGTGAGGTCATTGACGTGCGCCGTTTGCGGGCGATCAACTCGCAGCTGTTCACAGACCTGCAATTTGCACGCAGTGAAGCGACAACGAGGCGGGCAATGGTCAGGCTCGACTTCAGAGACTCTGCCACGCAAACCTGTTACACGATTTCGACCTCTCGCAATGCAGCAGCGGCGTTTCTTTGCAACTGCTTGTTGAGCCCAGCCCCGGCTTGCCCTGCGGGACCGGATGCTGTTGAGATCCGAACTGTTTCAGTACTCAAGAATCAGCTCACCGAAATCACTTTTCCTTTCGCGCAGCACAGGCGTTTCGGCTTCGAGCCAACGATGGGCGGCTTGGTAACGACACCTATCGACCTGCGCCCCATTCCGTTGCCGCTGGCTTGGGTGGAGACCTCAATCGATACGTCCCGAAAATTTCGCATCGAATTGATTCAGTCAGGCAGGCCGACGATCTGCGCTCCTCCAGGTTCAAAAATGGATGTTCCTGCTTGCCCACCATGAACGAACTTGGGCCTCAGCGCGCGATGCGAAGTGGATTTCGTTCCAGACAGCGGGGAATGTCTCTTGTCGAACTAATGGTCGGGGTGACCATTGGCTTGTTCATCGTTGCTGCCGCGACACTTTTGGCCGGCAATCAGCTCACAGACAACAGACGCCTTTTGCTGGAAACCCAACTGCAACAAGACATGCGTGCGACCATGGACATCATGGCCAGGCAAGTTCGCCGCAGCGGCACACGCTCGTTTGATGGCAGCGTCACGCTTTTGGTACCAGCAGCAGGTCAGGCAGGCTTCTTTGATCCCGAGTACACAGGAATTGACATCGCAGCAGGTGGCGACGAGATCACGTTTGACTACCACCTGGGTCCGTCAAGCGACACCCGATTGGGCAATCCACTGACCAAAAACTGGGGCTTCAGACAGGCCGACGGCCGGGTCAGAACCAATCTCGAAGACGCTGGTTGGCAAGACTTGACCGACAGCAGTACGGTCAAAGTCACAAGCCTTCAGTTCCAGCCGATTACCAGCACCAGCGAAGTGGTGCCATGCCCCAAGCTGTGTCCAGACGGCACCAGCAACTGTTGGCCCAGAAGCGCTGTAAGAGCTTTCGTCATCACGCTTGAGGCGGAAGCAGTCTCTGACCCTTTGGTGAAACGCAGGATGCAGGCAGTCTCCAGAGTGCGAAATAACCTGCCCATATTCAACGCCAACTCGACCACACAGCCATGCCCGCCCTGAGCCGATCGCGCTTGAACACGCACTGCTTAGCGCTCGTCAAGCGCCAACAGGGAGCCGCTTCGCTGGTGGTGGTGCTGATGCTGTTTTTTGTGATTGCGCTTGTTTCCGCCTACACCAGTCGCAATCTGATTTTTGAACAACGAACATCGGTCAATCAGTACCGATCTTCGATGGCATTTGAAGCAGCCGAAGCTGGCGTTGAGTGGGCGCTGGCCATGCTGAACGGCGGCCGCATCGGGGCTGACTGCACGGAAGCCACAGCCGCTGCCGATTCAACGTCATTTCGTCGGCGGTATCTGCTTGTCAACGAGAACACAGGGTTCATCAGCGCACGCAAGCAGATGACCGATCCCACCAAAAAATTGATGTCCACCTGTGTCTGGACGGGTACCGGCTGGGCTTGCAATTGCCCCGACGACGCCAATCCAGCAGTCGCCGCACCGACAACACCTGGCTTGCACCCTGCCTTCACCGTGCTCTTTGATCCAGACCTTGCACCTGTTCCGCGTCCAGGCGCGATACGCATCAGGGTCAATGGCTGCGTCAGCATGAGCGTTGATTGTTTGCAGGACTTCTCAGCATCGCCTCAGCAATCGGAAGGTCGAGCGCAACACTCAACACTGGTAGCGCTGAAATCTGCGCTCACGACACCACCCGCCGCCGCCCTTACCGTGTTTGGCAACGCAACAGGAGCGGGTGGTCCAGCTGTTGTCCAAAACACTGACGCCAATGCTGGCGGCATCACCATCCAGGCCGCAGGTTTGGTCAACCCTGCCAGATTTGATTTGCGCGGTGCGCCGGGCGCCCCGGTATCGCGCTCGATAGTCGCCAGTGATGTAACGCTGATTCCTAACGGTCTGAGCTTGGCCGATCTGATGAGCGCGCCCCCGGTCCCGTTCAACTGGGATCGCGTCTTTGGCTCGGTCTTCGGCTTGTTGCCTGCCACCTATCGGGAACAACCGGCTGCCCGGGTGCTCAATTGCCCCAACACAGGCTGCAGCGCGACTTTGGCCGCATTGGTGGCGGCAAATCCCCAACGTGTGATTTGGATACCCGGTGACCTGGTGCTCGAAAGTGCGGGTGATATTGGATCGATGCCCAACGCTGCAAACACTGCGGTGCCAGGGCCGGCCACCATCATCGTGGAAGGTCGATTGCGCTTTCTGACGCCCGGCGTCAACATTTTTGGTGTCGTGTACACCAGAAACGGCGTCTGGGAGGGTAGCGGCACCATTACCGGCGCTGCGATGGTCGAAGGTGACTTTGGGTTCACATCCAGTCCCACGGTGTTGTATGACCAATCAGTCATCAATGCGGCGCGCCTGGGCAGCGGCTCTTTCGTACCTGTGCAGGGCGATTGGCGAGACTTCATCAGGTTGAACTGACATGAATCTCAATGCCAGGAATGTACAAACCAAGACCCGTGGCGTCTCGTTGATCGAGGCTCTACTGGCGCTCGTCGTCATGTCTTTGGGCATGCTTGCTGTAGTGGGTGTGCAAGCCACGCTGCGTAGCAATGGCGACTTGTCCCGCCAGCGAGCCGAGGCGGTGCGGCTGGCACAAGAAGACATCGAGAACTGGCGCAGTTTCACAAGCGTTACGGCTGTCGCAGCTCAAGCGGACTTCACGGACATCGTCGCTGCGGGTCCAGACAATGTTTCACCGGTCGGTGCTAACGCTCAATATTTTCGTACGCGAACAGTGCCTGCGGACCCGCCAAACATGTCACCACCGCTCAGGACGCTGGGTGTGGCTGTGCAGTGGACCGATCGTGCCGGGGTTGTGCAACAGGTTCAGCTCTTTACGGCGGTGGCGCGCATCGCGCCGGCTATTTCGGCATCGCTGTCGGTGCCCCCCAACGGCGGCCCGGCACGCTTGCCACTGGGGCGCCACGCAGCAATCCCACGCGGAGCCGTGTCACAAACAGATGGCACGAGCACGTTCTCTCCACCGCAACCGCAAGGTGCGGACCCTGTTTCCTTGGTCTTCGACAACCTCACGGGCTTGATTACAAGAATCTGCACCGTTACCAACGAAGTCATTAGCTGCACCTCCGACAAGGCGCAGCTGGTCACCGGCTTTGTCCGCGCGGCAATACCACCGGCCTATCCGAACCCGCTGGCGATCAGCAACGCACAGGCGCTGGATCCGCAGTCCACCGCTGGCCACCTTGCCGACTTTTTGAACGGGCGCAGCCTGGAGCTGGCAGTCAAGTACGTCAGTTCTTCGGATGCAGTGAACCGAACAGCATCCTGCTTCAGCGACCCCTTGGTGGCCAACACCAGCACCGCCATCGAATACTTCTGCGTCGTCCGGCTTTACGCCCAGAATGAACTGACACCCAAGTGGAGCGGGTCGTTGGAATTCGGGCCAACGCCGGCCGTGGTGACCGACAGCGCCAACCTCAATCTGGTTTCTGACAAATTGTTGCGCGCGTGCCGCTACAAACCCGCCCCTGCAAGCTACACCAATGTCAGCGGTCCCTTGGGCAACCAGAACTTCCTGCTCATCGCAGCCGGTAACGGCGGCGTGGCGCACACCTGCCCCGCTGCAGCCACCGTGGCGCACCAGCCTGCGTGAATCTACCGGCCTGAATCGGCAGCCTGCGGCCGCTGCCCAGGCACCTAAACTGGCGCCATGACCCCGCTGGACCAGGAACGACTGCAGCAAGCGCTGGCCCTGGCAACCGGCGCCATCGGCAACACCGAGCCCAACCCCCGTGTCGGCTGCGTCATCGGCCGTGAAGACGGCCAGGTGCTGGGCAACGGCGCCACACAACATGCCGGAGGCCCGCACGCCGAGGTGATGGCGCTGCGCGATGCGGCAGCACAAGGCCACGACGTGCGCGGCGCAACCGCCTGGGTCACGCTGGAACCCTGCGCTCACCATGGCCGCACGCCACCGTGTTGCGACGCCTTGATCTCAGCCGGCCTGGCCCGCGTGGTGGTGGCGCTGCAAGACCCCTATCCGCAGGTGGCCGGCGCCGGCCTTGTACGCATGCGCGCTGCGGGTTTGCGTGTGGACATGGCCGACATCGATATCGCCACTCAGGCCTGGGACCTGAACATCGGCTTTTTCTCGCGCGTGCTGCGCCGGCGCCCGTGGCTGCGGGTGAAAGTCGCCGCGTCGCTGGACGGCCGCACCGCGCTGGAAAACGGCCACAGCCACTGGATCACCGGTGAGGCCGCCCGAGCAGACGGCCACGCCTGGCGCCAGCGCGCGTCGGCCGTGCTCACCGGCATCGGCACCGTGCTGGCCGACAACCCCCGGCTGGATGTGCGATTAATTCCCAGCAACTACCAGCCGCTGCGGGTGGTGGTCGACTCCAACTTGCGCACCCCGCCGACTGCCCGTGTGCTGGCCGCACCAGGCCGTACCTTGCTGGTTTGCGCACAGCAAACCGCCAAACCCCAGCTGCCGCTGACTTACCCGGATAACGCAGAGATTGTGAGTTTCTGCAACAACGACACTGGGCGGGTGGACCTTCATCAGCTGCTGGCCGAACTGGCGCGGCGCGGCGTGAACGAATTGCACGTGGAAGCCGGGGCCAAATTGAACGGCGCGCTGGCCGAGGCCGGCCTGGTAGACGAATGGCTGATTTACCTGGCGCCAAAGCTGCTGGGCGCGGGCCGTGGCATGGCCGACTTGCAGCCACTGACCCGTCTGGACCACGCGCTGCAGCTGCAGTTGGTGGAAACCCGTACCCTGGGCAATGACATCCGCCTGCGCCTGCGGCAGTTGCAGGACAACTTCAAGCCTTGATGAAAACTGCGCTGTTGTGCATGTCGGCCCCGTTCGCTGACGCCCAATTGAGGGGTGTGGCCCCTGGGGACGCGCCGATATCATCGGTTGAGATTGATTCACAGCCTTTCCAGCCTTAAGGTGCTGGCTATGCGGACCCGCCGGCAACCGGCGACGACTTTTTCGGAGATGGTTATGAATGCACCCAGATTGACGAAGTGCTTGCTGGCGGTTGGAATCAGTTTGGGGGCCAGCTTGGGCGCCCATGCAGCATCGCAGCAGTTTTATGCCGACAGGTTGACTGCCGACACGCCCTTCGATACCCGCGATGAGTTTTTGAAGGCCTCCAACGGGGTGCGGCTTGAGGGCTTCGAAACCTCACCCGTCGGAATTCCAAACGGCCCTCTGAGCATCTACAACGGAACCGGCACTCTGACTCAAGACAGGTTCGACACGGGCAATGTGGTTCAAGGTCCCCCGCAGCTGGGCCGCTTCAACACCACGCCTGGCTGTGACATAAGAGTTGCGTGCAAGTGGTGGGAAACCCCATATTCCTTCGACATCAGACTGACTTCCCTGCAATCGGCATTTGCGTTCTTTGCCACCGATCTGGGCGACCTGGGTGGAGCCATAAGCCTGGATTTCTGGAATAACAACAACATCGTGCGCTCCGGAATCGCTGTAACCCAGCCAACGCAGACCTCTGGGCTGCTGTTTTTTGGTTGGATCGACGACACCTTCTCGTTCAACCGCATTTCGGTGAACGTTTCCCAAACGAGCACTGACCCCACTTTTTTTGACGGCATCGGCTTCGACGATCTGCTGATCGGCACCCGTGCCGCAGCACCAGGCTCCAACCCCGTCTCCGCCCCCACCTCATTGGCCCTGGTGGGCTTGAGCCTGGGCCTCATGGCAGCGGTGCATCGCCGCAGGGCACCGTCAGCAGCCTCGAACTGACACGCTGAGCCGGGCGCACCCGCGCTCTCGCTCCTCTTGCAAGGGCAGCGCCACAAGCGCTGCCCCTTTTCATTTCTGGGAACCCTGGTGCACCACCCGCAGGCATCGTGGTGCGCACAAGGCCCCACCTACAATCTGCCGCATGTCGATGTCCCCCGTACCCGAGCTGGTGGCCGAATTGGCCGCTGGACGCATGGTCATCCTGGTTGACGAAGAAGACCGCGAAAACGAAGGCGACTTGGTGCTGGCGGCTGAATACGTGACGCCCGCTGCCATCAACTTCATGGCGCGTCACGGGCGCGGGCTGATCTGCCTGACGCTGACCCGCGAACGCTGTGAACGCCTGCAACTGCAGCCGATGGCCAGCCGCAACGGCACCGTGCACGGCACGGCCTTCACCGTTTCGATAGAAGCCGCCACGGGCGTGACCACCGGCATCTCGGCGGCCGACCGCGCGCGCACGGTGCAGATGGCGGTGGCCAAGGAAGCCAGCCCCGCTGACCTGGTGCAGCCGGGTCACATCTTTCCGCTGCAGGCGCAGGACGGCGGCGTGCTGATGCGTGCCGGGCACACCGAAGCAGGCTGCGACCTGGCGGGCATGGCGGGCCTGGCGCCGGCCGCCGTCATCTGCGAAATCATGAACGATGACGGCACCATGGCGCGGCTGCTCGACTTGCAGGTTTTCGCGCAGGTGCACGGCCTGAAGATCGGCAGCATTGCCGACCTCATCGGCCACCGCAGCCGCCATGAAACGCTGATTGAACGGCTGGGCGCACGCGCACTTGAAACACCGGCCGGCACCTTTGCCTGCACCGCTTACCGTGACAAAAGCGGTGG
>JAYUPP010000011.1:0-5501 GCA_043760045.1 Betaproteobacteria bacterium | reverse complement strand
ATGGCTGTGCTGGTGGCGGTGCCGCTGGGCGTGCTGGCGGCCTGGCGCGCGGGTGGCTGGCTCGACCGCGCCTTGATGGGCTTTTCGGTGCTGGGTTTTTCGGTGCCGGTTTTTGTCTCGGCCTACCTGCTGATCTGGCTGGTTTCGATGCAGCTGGGCTGGACACCGGTGCAGGGCTACAAACGCATCGCCGACGGTGTCGGCCCGTGGCTCTATCACCTGATCTTGCCCGCCGTCACGCTGAGCATCATCTACGTGGCCTTGATCGCACGCGTGACACGCGCTTCGGTGCTGGAAACGCTGGGTGAAGACTACATCCGCACAGCGCGCGCGAAAGGCTTGCCCGAGCAACAGGTGCTGATGCGCCACGCGCTGGCGAATGCGGCGGTGCCCATCGTCACCGTCATCGGCATCGGCATTGCGCTGCTGATCGGCGGCGTCGTCGTAACGGAGAGTGTGTACGCCATCCCTGGCCTCGGCCGCCTGACGGTGGACGCCGTGCTGGCGCGCGACTTTCCCACCATCCAGGGTGTGATCCTGCTGTTTTCTTTCGTCTATGTGCTCGTGAACCTGCTGGTGGACCTGAGCTATGTGTTTTTTGATCCGCGCATCCGGTACTGAACTGAGCTTGCACGCCGCATGAGCACGCCCGCCACCCCACCCCACGCACCCGACTTCGAGGCCCTGTCCACCGAAGCCGCCACCGTGCAGCACACCGCCAGCGCGTGGCAGCGGGTGCGCAAAAACACCTCTGTGCGCATCGGCGGCGTGGTCATGCTGCTGCTGGTGCTGGTGGCACTGCTGTCGCCGTGGCTGGGCACGGTGGACCCCTCACTCTTCGACCCTGCCAGCCGCGACCTCAAACCCGGTGCCATGGGCGAGATCACCACGCTGGAAGGTGAGCAGTTAAAGCACCAGTTTTTGATGGGCAGCGACAGCTTTGGCCGCGACATCTACAGCCGCGTGATCTATGGCACGCGCGTGTCGTTGATCGTCGGCCTGTGCACCGCCGTTGTGGCGTTAGCCTTCGGCATCGCGCTGGGGCTGTGCTCGGGCTTTTTCCGCTGGCTTGACGGCCCTTTGATGCGGGTGATGGACGGCCTGATGGCGATACCCGCCATATTGATAGCCATCGCACTGGTGGCCATGTGGCGCGGCAGCTTGACGACCGTGATCGTGGCCATTGCGATACCCGAAATTCCGCGTGTCACACGCCTGGTGCGTTCGCTCGTGCTGACCATCCGCGAAGAACCTTATGTGGAAGCCGCGGTGTCTTTGGGCACGCCCACCTGGAAGATCATGCTGCGCCACATCTTGCCCAACACCGTGGCGCCGCTGGTGGTGCAGGGCACTTTCATCTGCGCCGCCGGCATCCTGACCGAGGCCATTCTGTCCTTCCTGGGCGTGGGCTTGCCCACCGACATCCCCACCTGGGGCAATGTGATGGCCGAAGGCCGCGGCCAGTTCAACGACCACCCGCACAACATCTTTTTCCCCGGCATCTTTCTGGCGGTCACGGTGCTGGCGGTGAACATTCTGGGTGATGGCCTGCGCGACACACTCGACCCGAAGATGGCGAAAAAATGAGTGCCGCAGTGCCTAACCGCCAAATGGTGTTGCAGGTGCAAGACCTGACGATCGCATTACCCCCCGGCGGTGACCGCAGCACGGCGGTGCAAAAGGTCAGCTTCACGGTGGGTGCGGGTGAAACGCTGTGCCTGGTGGGTGAATCGGGCTCGGGCAAAAGTGTCATCGCGCAGGGCGTGATGGGCCTGCTGCCGAAAACGCTGCCGGTGACCGCCGGGCGCATCCTGCTGCAGGGCGAAGACATCACACACGCGCCGCTGTCGCGCCTGCGTGAGCTGCGCGCGACAAGCATGGGCATGATTTTTCAAGAGCCGATGACGGCCTTGAACCCGGTGATGACCTGCGGCGACCAGATCGACGAGGTGCTGGCGCAGCACACCCCACTGTCGGCTGAAGATCGCCGCGCCAAGGTGCTGAACATCGTGCGCGAGGTGTTGTTGCCCGAGCCCGAACGCATGGTGGCGAGCTACCCGCACCAGCTCTCAGGCGGCCAGCGCCAGCGCATCATGATTGCGATGGCGCTGGTGCTCGACCCCGTGCTGCTGATCGCCGACGAGCCCACCACAGCGCTGGACGTCACCACGCAGGCGCAAATATTGAAGCTGGTGCTCGATCTGCAACAGCGCCACGGCACCGGCGTGCTCTTCATCACCCACGACTTCGGCGTGGTGGCCGACATTGCGCACCGCGTGGCCGTGCTGCGCCTGGGTGAACTGGTGGAACTGGGCCCACGCGACGCGGTGCTGAAACAGCCGCAGCACGCCTACACACGCATGTTGATGGCTTCCGTGCCGACGCTGAACACGCAGCAGCGCTTGCAAGACCACGGCGCAGCCACGGTGCTGCGTGTCAAGGGCCTGGCCAAAATCTACGACGACAAAAGCTGGTTCGGCAAACGCCGCACGGTGCATGCGGCCAAAGACGTGAACCTGGAAATCAAGCGCGGGCAGACGCTGGGCATCGTCGGCGAAAGTGGTTCCGGCAAAAGCACGGTGGCGCGCTGCGTGGTGCGGCTCATCGACCCCAGCGCCGGCAGTGTGCTGCTGGGCAGCGATGAAATTGCAACGCTGAGCGCCAGCGCGCTGCGCCCCTTGCGCCGTCGTGTGCAGATCGTTTTTCAAGACCCCTACCGTTCACTGAACCCGCGCCGCACGGTGGGCGAAGCGCTGATCGAAGGGCCGATGAACTACGGCCTGGCGCGCGCGCCTGCGCTGGCCAAGGCGCACGAACTGCTGGGCCTGGTGCGCATGGACACCAGCGCCATGCAGCGTTACCCGCACCAGTTCAGCGGCGGCCAGCGCCAGCGCATCTGCATCGCGCGCGCGCTGATGATGGACCCCGAACTGCTGGTCGCCGACGAGGCCGTCAGCGCACTCGACGTGTCGGTGCAGGCGCAGGTGTTGCGGCTGTTTGAAGAGATCCGCGAACGGCTGAAGATTGCCATGCTCTTCATCACGCACGACCTGCGCGTGGCCTCACAAGTGTGCGACACACTGGCGGTGATGAGCCGTGGTGAGGTGGTGGAATACGGCCCCGCGCATCAGGTGTTTGGCAACCCGCAGCACGCTTACACGCAGGCGCTGTTTGCCGCCGCGCCGGGAAAGAATTTCGCTTTTGGCGGCTGAAGAACAAGGGGGCCTGCGTGCACGCTGGGCCGCCCGCGCCGCCACCTGGAGCCCCACCACCCGCGGCCTGTTGTGGGCAGCCGCTTCAGGGCTCTTGTTTTCAGCACTGAATGCTTCGATGCGCGTGCTGGCGCTGGACCTGCCCGCGATGCAGATTCAGTTCTTGCGTTATGCCATGGGCCTGCTGGTGCTGTTGCCGCTGGTGTTTTGGCGCGGCTGGCGCCACTACATCGCCAAAGACATCAAGGGCCAGTTCTGGCGCGGTGGCATGCACAGCCTGGCGCTGGTGCTGTGGTTCCTGGCGCTGCCGCGCATCCCTTTGGCCGACATGACGGCCATCGGCTTTACCGGCCCCATTTTCATCATGATCGGCGCCCGCCTTTTTTTCGGCGAAGCGATGCGCTGGGACCGTTGGCTGGCCACCGTGCTGGGCTTTGCCGGGGTGTTGATCGTGGTCGGGCCCAAGCTGGGCGGCAGCCTGTCGGGCACTATTTCCGGCACCAGCGTTTCCGGCGCCAGCGGGGTGTGGCACCTGGTGATGCTGGCCAGTGCGCCGATGTTTGCCGCGTCGTTCCTCATCACCAAGGCACTCACACGAACCGAGACGGCCGGTGTCATTCTGGTCTGGCAGGCCGTCATCGTCACGCTGCTCAGTTTGCCGCTGGCGCTCTGGGCTTGGCAGGCCGTCACGCCAGCGCAGTGGCTGGGGTTTCTGGGCTGCGGTGTGCTGGGCAGCGCCGCCCACTATTGTTTGACACGAAGTTTCGCTGCCACCGACATCTCGGCCACGCAGTCACTGAAGTTTCTGGAACTGCTGTGGTCAGCGTTTTTCGGTTATGTCTTGTTCGCCGATGTGCCCACTCGAACCACTTTGCTGGGCGGCGCGGTGATTGCTGCTGCCACGCTGTGGGTGGCGCGGCGGGAGGCGCGCCATGCAAGCCCGCAGCGCAAAACAGACCCGGCCGCAGCAGCAGATTCACACCTGTAGTCTTGCCTTCACCGTTCAATAACCACGCACACACCACCATGCCCCGCATCCTGATCGCTGGTTACCAGCACGAAACCAACACCTTCGCCCCCAGCCTGGCCGACTGGGCGGCCTTCACGCGCGGTGATTCATTTCCGGCTTATGTACGCGGCCCGGCCATGCAAGACCAGCTCTGCGGCATCAACATCCCCATCGCCGGTTTCATCGAATTCGCCAAGCACCAGGGCTGGAGCCTGGTGCCCAGTGGCTGGGCCGGCGCGATACCGTCGTCTTACGTCACCGAGGACGCTTTTGAACGCATCGCCGGTGCCATCGTGGAAGACGTACAGGCCGCCGGTGCGTCAGCCGCCGGCCTGGACGCCATCTACCTGGACCTGCACGGCGCCGCCGTGGCCGAACACGCGCACGACAGCGAAGGTGAACTGTTGGCGCGCCTGCGCGCCATCGTCGGCCCGAAGCTGCCTATCGTTGCCAGCCTGGACCTGCATGCCAACGTCACGCACCGCATGCTGCAGACCGCTGACGCGCTGGTGAGTTACCGCACCTATCCGCATGTGGACATGGCCGACACCGGTGAACTCGCCGGTCAGCTTTTGGCGCGGCGCTTCAAGGCCGGGCAGAAAGAGCCGCTGCACTTCAAGCGGCTGCCGTATTTGATTCCGTTGAACGCACAGAGCACGTTCCTGGAACCCGCCAAAAGTTTGTACGAAGAGCTGGTGGCGCTGGACCGCGAATTTGGCACTGTGCTGAGTTTCTGCCCCGGTTTTCCGGCCGCCGACTTCGACGAGTGTGCGCCCATGTTGTGGGGCCACGGCCCGCGCGCTGAAGCGGCGGTGGACCGTCTGCACGCCCGCGCGGCCGAACCTGCGCAGTGGCGCGTGAGCGTGCTGCCAGCACGCGAATGTGTGGTGCAGGCGCTGGCGCTGGCCGCCACCAGCAGCAAACCGGTGGTGGTGGCCGACACCCAGGACAACCCCGGCGCCGGCGGCGACAGCAACACCACCGGCCTGCTGCATGCGCTGCTGGCGCAGGGTGCGGGCCGGCGCTTCCCCGGCCAAGTGGCGCTGGGTTTGATGTTTGACCGGGCGGGGGGGGGCGCGGCGCACGCCGCCGGTGTGGGCAGCACCATCGACATCAGCCTGGGCACAGCGGTGGCCACGTTCACCGGCCAGGCCAGCGACCCGCCGCTGCGCGGCCGCTTTAAAGTGCTGGCGCTGAGCGACGGCATCTGCACCCTGAAGGGCCCGATGATGCGCGGCCTGACGGTGCGCCTGGGGCCCAGCGCGGCGCTGGAAATAGAC
>JAYUPP010000010.1:0-5531 GCA_043760045.1 Betaproteobacteria bacterium | reverse complement strand
GGGCCCGGCGGCGCCGGCCCTGCGGGCACTGTGTCTTCAAACAACGCCCAACGAGCGCCGGAGTTACGGCGCAAAAGCCGATCAACTCAACGCCAGCTGCGCATCGCAGCCAAAAAAAAGCGGGCCCCGGAGGACCCGCTTGAAAGCACAGAGTACTGTGCCAGGAGGAGACGAAAAATGAAACTACATCCTACTTACGTTCTATCGACGGCCGCAGATGCAGACTTGAGCACATTCATTGCGGCCGGTGTGACTTTTTAACCTAGATTCCGCAGTTGGACGCGCCCGAGTGGGCTGCGATGCGGTGCGCTGGCAAGGCTGAGCCCGGACTCAAACAGTCTTGAAGACTATTTGTGCCTGGCGAAGGCCAGGGCCTCTGTGCCCTGGCGCGACGACGCTGCGGGCTCATGCCCGCGAGGAGGAGCAACGCAGCCAGCGTGCCGCAGCGCGGCTCAATCGGGTGCGTAGCGCTCGCACCCAACAGGTGATCGTTGTCGTCGGTACCAATGTCAATGTTCATGTGGTGTAGCCAGCGGAGGGAAGCGGTCAACTGCGGAATCTAGGTTTAACCTAGATTCCACAGTTGGACGCGCCCGAGTGGGCTGCGATGCGGTGCGCTGGCAAGGCTGAACGCGGCTCAATCGGGTGCGCAGCGCTTTCACCCAACAGGTGAAGCTTGTCGTGGCCAAGAAACTCAATGCGCATGCGGTGTTGCCTGCGGAAGCAAGCGGTCAGCTGCCGTTTCCAGGTTTAATGCGCCGCCTGCAACGCGTGTGCGTTATCAAACTTGGTGGACCCCAGGTGCAGCGCACCCGCCAGCTTGCCCTTGCCGGCGCGCGCCGGCGGGTTGCACAGGCCACACACATAGTGGCGCGCAATTTCGTGCGGGTGGGTCACGAAATGGCCCCCGCACTTGCTGCAGGCCGTCATCGTCAACATGCCGTTGTCGACAAACTTCACCAAGCGCCAGGCACGTGTCACGCTGAGCAGCGGCTCCAGGCCCTGTGATTGCATTTGCTCCAAATAGAGCTGGTAGGCCTTGATGACGGTGTCTATCTCGTCCAGCGCCGCCACCTTGTTCAGGTATTCGTGCATGTTCAAGAACAGGCTGGCGTGGATGTTGGGCTGCCAGGTCATGAACCAGTCGGTTGAAAACGGCAGCTGGCCCTTGCTGGGGCTTTTGCCCGCCACTTCCTTGTACAGGCGCAGCAGCCTTTCGTAGCTGAGGTCGGTCTCACTTTCCAGCACCTGCAGCCGCGCCCCCAGGTTGATCAAGGTCACAGCCCTTTCGATCTGGCGGGCTTCGGTCAGGATGCTTTTGCAGCGTGGCATGGTGGAACTCCTCGTGTGGTTTTGTGTGCGCAATACAGTGCGTGGGCGTCAAGCGGCAGGGCCGGGCCGCCCGCAGGTCAGGCGGCTTCGCGGTGGCGACCGGCCAGCAAGATGGACGCATGCAGGCGCGACATGCCGTCGTTGGCCGCGCCCTTGCCGTGGCTGGTGATGAGGTTCCACACCGTGTCGTCGTCCATGCGGAAGCGGCACAGCAGCGTGTTGCCGGTGGCAATTTTCATCATCTGCGCCGGCGTCAACGCACCAATCAGGTTGGCGGTGTCCTCGCTGACCCCCAGGCGGAACAGCGCCTGGTCACGGTCGGTGCGGATCAGGCTTTGCGCCAGCATCAGATAAGACAGGTTGGCTTCGCGGATTTCGGCAAGGATCTGGTCTGAGGTCATGGTGTGCTTTCTGCGTTCGGCGCGGGGTGGACGTGACGGGTGGAAGTGACGGGTGGTGCGGTGGTAGCGGCTGCGGTGGGCAAGCCGATGAAACAAACTGTAAAGCGCAGAAATGGGCTGGCCCATCAGCACAGTTCCGTCACTGCAGTCCGCGTTTTTCCAGCGCTGCTGTCAGGCAAATTCCTACACCGGGCACTGGATGTGAACAGCGTCACACATGGAGCTGTGCCGCGCGTGGCCGGCAGCGGGACCGGCCCCTTGCGCTGTACGGTTGTCGGCCGGCCGGCATCATCGGCAACCATGCACACGACACCTGTTTCAGCGCCAGTGCGTGCTGGCGAACCGCGGGCAGCGCCACCACAAGGGCTCGAAGCCCATGCGCCCAGCGGCCCGCCGCTGGTGGTGGTGTTCAACCTGGGCGCCGGCCACGGCCAGGCCGACGCGGTGCGCGACACGCTGCAACGCGGCTGCCAGGCCGCAGGCCGCAGGTTGCAACTGCTGGCTGTGGACGACCCGCAGCAGCTTGGCGAGATCGCCCGCCAGGCCGTCACCCAGGCCCAGGCCAGCGGCGGTGTGGTGGTGGCCGCAGGGGGCGATGGCACCATCAACACCGTGGCGGCGGCGGCGCTGGGCAGTGGCTGCCTGTTTGGTGTGTTGCCGCAGGGCACCTTCAACTACTTCAGCCGCACACACGGCATTCCCGCCGAAACCGAACAGGCGCTGCAGGTGCTGCTGGCCGGCCAACACCAGCCGGTGCAGGTGGGACTGGTGGGCGACAGGGTGTTTCTCGTCAACGCCAGCCTGGGGCTTTACCCGCAACTGCTGGAAGACCGCGAAGCCTGGAAGCAGCAGCTCGGCCGCAGCCGCTGGGTGGCTTTTGGCGCCGGACTGGCCACGCTGCTGCGCGGCCACCGCAGCCTGCGCCTGCGTGTCGAGGCCCAGGGCACCGAACGCGAACTGCGCACACCCACACTTTTTGTCGGCAACAACGCGCTGCAGATGCAGCAGCTGGGCATGCCTGAAGCGCAGGCCATTGAAGCCGGCCACCTGGCCGCCATCGCGCTGAAACCGGTGGGCCGGCTGCGCATGCTGGCGCTGCTGCTGCGCGGCGCGCTCGGGCGCCTGGGCGAAGCCGAACAGCTGGTGCACATCGCCACCCGCCAGCTGACGGTGCGTGCACGCCACCGCCTGGCCGGCCTGCGCGGCCAGCGCATCAAGGTGGCCACCGACGGCGAGGTGACGTGGATGCGGCTGCCGTTGACGTTTGAGGTGGCGACCGAGAAGCTGGACCTGCTGCGGCCGCCGGCTGAAGCAGTGCCGGCCGGCCCACGCTGATGACGCTGCTGCTGCACGCCTCCGACCCCCACTTTGGCACTGAACGACAGCCGGTGGTGCGAGCGCTGGTGCAGCTGGCGCACACGCTGAAACCCGACGCGGTGGTGCTGTCAGGCGACATCACCCAGCGCGCCGCCACGGCCCAGTTTGCGGCGGCGCGGGCATTCGTGCAAAGCCTGCGCGTGCCGCTGTGCCTGGCCGTACCCGGCAACCACGACATCCCGCTGTGGCACCTGCCGTTGCGCCTGCTGCGGCCCTACGCACGCTACCGCGCCGCGTTTGGCAACGATTTGGAACCGAGCACCGAAACCGACGACGCGCTGCTGCTGTGTGTCAACACCACCCGCTGGTGGTGCCACAAAGACGGCGCGCTGTCAGCGCAGCAAATCGAATGTGTGGCGCAGCGGCTGCAGCAGGCACGGCCCGGCCAGCGCCGCGTGGTGGTGGTGCACCAGCCACTGGCCGTGACGCGGCCAGAAGACCACAAAAACCGCCTGCACGGCCACGCCCAGGCGCTGCAACGGTGGGGCGCAGCGGGTGTGGACCTGATCCTGGGCGGTCACATCCACCTGCCCTTTGTGCTGCCGCTGCCAAGCGGTGGCTGGGCGGTGCAGGCCGGCACGGCCGTCAGTGCCCGCGTGCGCGGCACGGCCGGCAATTCCGTCAATGTGATTCGTATCGAAGCGGCTGCGACCGAACGCGCCACTGTCGAGCGCTGGGACTTTGATGCCGCGCAGCAGGCTTTTGTGATGCGAGAAAGCCAGGCCCTGCGCAGGCCCTGAAGCGGCCTCAACCGCGCTCGATGCAGAGGTAGGCGCTGTGGTTGTGCCGCTGGCGCGTCCAGCCACAGTGCACGCTGGCGCGCGCAGCCACAGTGCGCGCTGGCGCGCGCAGCCACAGTGCGCGCTGGCGCGCGCGGCCGCTGCGCGGCCCGCCTAAGCCCGCTCGATGCAGGCGTAGGCGCTGTGGTTGTGTATCGACTCGAAGTTCTCGACTTCGACGCGGTAACGGCCAACGCGCGGCTCGGCGTTCAGCCGCAGCGCCACGTCGCGCACCAGGTCTTCCACGAATTTCGGGTTTTCGTAGGCACGCTCGGTGACCCACTTTTCATCGGCACGCTTGAGCAGCGGCCACAGTTCGCAAGAAGCCGAATCTTCTGCAAAACGCACCAGCTCATGCCAGGGCACGGGCTGCAGCAGTTCCACCCGCAACGTGACCAGCGACCGCTGATTGTGTGCACCATAGTCAGAGATTTCTTTTGAACACGGGCACAGGCTTTTCACCGGCACCGCCACTTCGGCCCACACGGTTGTGGTCGCCGCGCGGGTTTCGGCGATCCAGCGGCCTTGATAGTCGAGCAGGCTTTGCACACCCGAGACCGGCGCGCGCTTGCGCAGGAAAAAGCTGAACGCCGCCTCGATGCGGCCTTCTTTGGCTTCCAGCCGGTCCAGCATCAGCGCGTGGCGCTGGCGCAGCGTGTACAGCTCCAGTGGTTCGTCCAGCGCGTCCAGCCAGGCCACAAAGCGCGACATGTGCGTGCCCTTGTTTTCGGCCGGCAAAGCCACGTCGAGCGACCACAACGCAGCGGTGGTTTGCACCGCACCGGCCACGCGCAGCTGCAGCGGGTAACGCACATCTTTCACACCCACGCGCTGGATGACCAGGTGGCGCTCATCGCGTTCACTCTGCGTGTCGGGAATGTGAGGGGTATTGGTCAACTGGTTCATGGAAATACACACGATCGATGGCGATCACGGAGCATGACAGCCCTTGGCGGCTGGCGATTCAAAAGGGTTGTACGTCGAATGGCTGGCGGTTGCCGTCACCGCAGTGACAGGGCCTGAAACCGGCTGCCAGCGGCCCCAAAAAGCGCCGCCACCGGCTTCAGGCGTCGGCCGCCGCCGCCAAGGCAGGGGCCATGGCTGCCAGCGCCGGCTTGATGGCAAAACGTTGCACGATGGACGCTTCGATGCCGGCCGCGTCCAGGCCACACAAGGCCAGCAACTGGGCTGCGTCGCCATGTTCGACAAAACTGTCGGGCAAACCCAGCTGCAGCACCGGCAGCGTAATCGCGGCGGCCGACAGGCATTCCAGCACCGCACTGCCCGCGCCGCCCATCACCGAGCCTTCTTCAACGGTGACAAAACCGTCGTGGCTGCGCGCCAGTTCCAGCACCAGTTCACGGTCCAGCGGCTTCACGAAGCGCATGTCCACGAGCGTGGTGTCCAGCTTTTCGGCAGCAGCGCCTGCAGCATGCAGCAGCGTGCCGAAGGCCAGCACGGCCAACCGCGGCGAACGGGCTTCGTCGCGGCCCGCCGTGCGCAGGCCCGCGCGCAGGCTGCTCTGCCGGCGCACCACGGCTTTGCCCCAGGCCCAGCTGGTGAGCTCTTTTTCAACCACCGCACCCACGCCCGAGCCCCGCGGGTAACGCACCGCCACGGGCCCGTTTTGTCTGAACGCGGT
>JAYUPP010000009.1:0-5536 GCA_043760045.1 Betaproteobacteria bacterium | reverse complement strand
ATGGCCTTCGCCGGCCATCTGGGGGTGAGCCTGAACGTGGACATCCTGGTCACCGAAGGCGATGGCATCACCGACAGCCGGGCTGAATTTGGCGACTCGAAAAACTGGGCTGTGCAGGTCAGCGAACGCCGCAATGAGCTGACGTTGAAAGCGCTGTTCAACGAAGAGCTGGGTGTTGTCATTCAAGTACCCACCGCCGTGCGCAACGAAGTGATGGCCACCTTGCGTGAACACGGCCTGGCACGCCATGCACACTTCATCGGCAAGCCCAATGATCGCGGCGTGGTGGAGGTGTGGCGCGACGCCAAGTGTCAGTTCACATCCCCGCTGCAAGCGCTGCACCAGCAGTGGGACGAATGCAGCTGGCGCATCAGCCGCCTGCGCGACCAAACCGAGTGCGCCGACGCCGAACACGCCGCCGCCGGCGACCCTGCCGACCCCGGGCTGCACCAACACCTGACTTTTGATGCCGGCGCGCACACGAATGTCGAAACTGCGGCGCCGTGGGTGCACAGTGCCCGCCCGGCAGTTGCCATCCTGCGTGAACAGGGTGTGAATTCGCATGTCGAGATGAGTTATGCGATGGCCGAGGCCGGGTTTGACACCTTCGACGTGCACATGACCGACCTGCAGCAGGGCCGGGCCCGGCTCAGCCAGTTCCAGGGCCTGGTGGCCTGCGGTGGCTTCAGCTACGGTGACACATTGGGTGCCGGCGAAGGCTGGGCGCGCAGCATCTTGTTCAACCCGGCGCTGGCCGAAGCGTTTGCAGAATTTTTCGGCCGCGGCAGCAGCTTTGGTCTGGGCGTGTGCAACGGCTGCCAGATGTTTGCCGCGCTGGCCGCCATCATTCCCGGTGCGCAGGCCTGGCCCAAGTTCACCCGCAACAAGAGCGAGCAGTTCGAGGCCCGGCTGTCAATGGTGGAAGTGCTCGATTCACCGAGCCTGTTTTTCCGTGGCATGGCCGGCAGCCGGCTGCCGGTTGCTGTCGCACACGGTGAGGGTTATGCTGACTTCAGCCAGCGCGGTGATGTTGCGGCGGTGCACCGTGCGATGCGCTTTGTAGACCACCACGGCCGGGCGACCGTTGCCTACCCCTGCAACCCCAACGGCAGTGCCGGTGGCCTGACTGCGGTGACCACCGCCGATGGCCGCTTCACCGCGCTGATGCCGCACCCCGAGCGCGTGTTCAGGAACGTGCAGATGAGTTGGAGCGCGGGTGACCCGGCCGCGACCAGCCCCTGGATGCACGTGTTCGGTAACGCCCGGCGCTGGGTCGGATGAGGCACCTTTCCGACCCACCGTGCCAGTGCGCGCAGCGTGCACGGGCACCGGTGCCCGACTATGGTCTTGGGTCATGACATCCAAAGGTCGTGAGTTCAAATCGGAGCCCCCTCAAGCAGGGTGCGCAGCGCCCGCACTTGCGCCCTTGAACTAGGGTCAAGGCGGGTACCGCAGCGACGGTGACGCGACTAGCATCGCGCCGGCTTGGTGGGCCAGAGCCGCTGTCACCCACGATGCACCAGCGCTTGTGTGGGCGCTGCCTATCGTTAAAACTGAGGGGTGTCCTATGGTCGGGTTTCTGTGTTCCCTGTGGCCGTGGCTGCTTTCAGGCCTGCTGGGCTGGCTGTTGTGTGGCTTGCTGGCCCGGCGCCTGTTGCGCGGGCCCGATCTGACCGGGCGACTGACGGAAAGAGACAACCACATTCGGCGCCTGACGGGCGAAATGGCCACGCTGCAGGCGCGCCCACCGCTGCAGGTGGAACGCGTGGTTGAAAAGATCGTGGAAAAACCGGTGGACCGGGTGGTGGAAAAGTTCGTCGACCGGCCGGTGCACCGGGTGGTTGAGAAGCTGGTCGAGAAGTACGTTGACCGTCCGGTGGACCGCATCGTCGAGCGCATTGTCGACAGGCCCGTGGACCGCGTGGTTGAGAAGATCGTCGACCGCCCGGTTGAAAAGATCGTCGAAAAACTGGTGGAAAAGCAGGTTGACAGCCCGGCGCTGCTGGCCCGGGTGGCGGCGCTCAGCGCCGAAGTGGCCGTCATTTCGGGCTTGCGCCAGCGCATCCAGTTGTTTGAATCGACACCCGCGAAGGTGGTCGAAAAAATTGTCGAAAAACCAGTTGATCGCATCGTTGAGAAGATCGTCGAAAAGATCGTTGAAAAGCCGGTCGATCGCATCGTCGAGAAGATTGTTGACCGGCCCGTCGATCGCATCGTCGAGAAGATCGTCGAGAAGAAAGTTGACAACCCTGTGCAGCTGGCGCGCATCGCAACCTTGACGGCCGAAGTGGCTGTGATTGCGGGCCTTCGTGGTCGTATCAAGCAGCTGGAAGCAGCGCCGCCCAAGACGGTTGAGAAGATCGTCGAGAAAATCGTCGATCGGCCGGTGGACCGCATCGTCGAGAAGGTTGTCGAGAAGATCGTTGAAAAGCCCGTCGACCGCATCGTTGAGAAAATCGTCGATCGGCCGGTGGAGCGCATCGTCGAGAAGCTGGTTGACAGGCCTGTAGACAGCCCCGCCTTGTTGGCCCGCGTTGCCGCGCTGACCGCCGAGGTGGCGGTGATTGGTGGGTTGCGCAGCCGCATCCAGCAGTTTGAATCCACGCCGCCGAGGGTGGTGGAAAAAATCGTTGAAAAGCCCGTCGACCGTATCGTCGAGAAATTCGTCGATCGGCCGGTGGACCGCATCGTCGAGAAGATCGTTGAAAAGCCGGTGGACCGCATCGTCGAGAGGCTGGTGGAAAAACTGGTGCCGGACACCCGTGGCATCGAAGAACGTGACCTGCAGCTGGCCGACTGGCGGCTGCGTTACGGTCAGCTCGAGCGGCGGCTCAACGATGGCCCTGACCTGGACCTGGCGGCGGCCAAGGCTGCGGGCTACAGCATCAAGGGCGCAGACGATCTGGAGATTGTCGAAGGCATAGGGCCGAAAATTGCCTTGTTGCTGCGCAACGCCGGCATTCGCACCTTTGCTCAGTTGGCGGGGACACCGACAGCGCGCATCCAGTCGGTGCTGGACGGTGGTGGCGCCCAATTTCGTGTGGCCAACCCGGGCACCTGGGCCGAACAGGCTGACCTTGCGGCGCGCAACCGCTGGCTTGCGCTGCGCGAGCTGCAAGACGTGCTGGTGGCCGGTGTGCGTGTGGACTCGCTGGCCGCCCAAGCAGCCCAGCAGCAGGGTGCCGCCGAGGCAGCGTCGCAGCTCGGCGCGCTGCAAGCCCGGCTGGCCGAACGAGACGCTGAAATCTTGCGCCTCCGGCAGGGCCCGCCGCTGGACCTGGAGGCGGCCCGGGCTGCGGGTTTCAACGTCAAGGGTGAAGACGACCTCGAGATCATCGAAGGTATCGGGCCGAAGATTGCCGAGCTGCTGCGCAACGCCGGCGTGAAGCGTTTTGCGGACTTGGCGGCGATGGCACCTGCGCAGGTGCAACCCATCCTGGACCAGGCGGGCCCGGCCTTCAAATTGGCCCGGCCGACCACCTGGCCTGAGCAGGCTGATTTGGCTGCACGCAACCGCTGGCAGGCGCTGAATGCTCTGCAAGCTGCGCTGAACGCTGGCAATCGCACCTAGCGCGCGGCACACCACACCCTGATTCAGGACCAAAGACATGAATGACATTTCCATGCAAACCGCGCCCGAATGGGGCGCCTTCCGTCGCTGGTATTTCCTGGTGGCGGCCGCGCTGGCCGCGCTGCTGCTGCTGATGTGGCTGTTGGGTTATGGCCCCGGCGGGTCGGCCTGCAAATTGCCGGCTGCGCCGGCGGTGTCTGCGGCCCCCGCGCCGGCAGCCGCTCCCGTGCCCGCACCCGCGCCCGCGCCCGCAACGGTCGTCACCCCAGCCCCGGCGGTGGTGGTTGCCGCTGCCGCGCCGGCGGCAGCTCCTGCGGCCATGGCCAAAGTCGTTACACCGCCTGCGGCGCGTGTTTACTTCGGTCTGAACAAGACCGAATTGCCTGGCGATGTGGATAAAACGTTGACCGACGTGGTGGCTTACGTGAAAGCCAACGGGGGCTCCAAGGCGTCAATCTCGGGCTTTCACGACCCTTCGGGCGATAGGGCACACAACGAAGCATTGGCTTTCAACCGGGCCCGTGCCGTGCGCGACCAGTTGGACAAGCTGGGCGTCGCTGGCGACCGTGTGGTGATGCAAAAACCAGCCGCCTCCACCGGCACCGGACCACCGCGAGAAGCGCGGCGGGTGGAGGTTTCGGTGTTGAACCCCTGACCGGCGCGGGTTCGCAGCCAGCTGGCCGGTTCCGCTGACTTTCATGATGCGGGGCAGCGCCCCGGATCATGAAAGACTCTCACGTTGTGTCGGATGCGGGGCAGCGCCCCGCCGCATGACCGTCAAGCCACCAACAGGTGCCGCACGCCAGCCAGCAACCCGTAGCTGTGCAGCCGTGCGGCATGGTCGTGCACCGCCCCGGCGATGATCAATTCGTTGGCCTGCGTTTGCACCAGCAAGCGCAGCAGCTGTTGAGCGACGCTACTCGGGCTGCCCACCGCCGACACCGCCAACATGCGCTCGACGCCATCACGCTCGGCCGCGCTCCATAAATCATCCATGCTTTGCACCGGCCGTGGCAAGGGGCCCCGCACACCGCGCCGCATGCCCAGGAAACGCTGCTGTATCGATGTGAAGTGGTAGGCCGCTGCTTCATCGGTGTCGGCTACCAGCACGTTGCAGGCCACCATTGCATAAGGCGTGGGCCAGCGGGGGCTGGGCCGGTAGTGGCTGCGGTACAGCTGCAGCGCCTGCAACAACAGGTCGGGTGCGAAGTGCGATGCAAACGCAAAGGGCAGGCCGAGGTGGGCCGCCAGTTGTGCGCTGTAGGTGCTGCTGCCCAGCAGCCAGATGGGCACCTCGGTGCCCTGGCCGGGAATGGCGCGCACGGCATGGCCCGGGCCGGCTCGGGCAGCCGCCGGTGCCAGGTAAGACTGCAGTTCCACCACGTCTTGTGCAAAGCCGTCTTCGTCGGCGCCCGCCAGCGTGCGGCGCAGCGCGCGCATGGTGGGCTGGTCGGTGCCGGGTGCACGGCCCAGGCCCAGGTCGATGCGGTCTGGGTACAGCGTGGCCAGGGTGCCGAACTGTTCAGCCACCACCAGCGGCGCGTGGTTGGGCAGCATCACGCCGCCACTGCCCACGCGGATGGTTTTGGTGGCCTGCGCCACATGGCCCACCAGCACGGCGGTGGCGCTGCAGGCCAGGCCTTCCATGTTGTGGTGTTCGGCGAGCCAGAAGCGCCGGTAGCCGTGCGCTTCGGCATGCTGAGTCAGCGACACGCTGTGGGCAATGGCCTCAGCAGCGTTGCTGCCTTCAACGATGGGGGCGAGGTCGAGTACGGACAAGGTGGTCATGGTCATGATGTTGCCTGAAGTGGCTTGACCGCTGCCGGCCCCGGGTTGATTGTTCCGGGTTGATGGCCTGGGTTGTTGTTGATGGTGCGGCACCGTCAGCGGCCTACACTGCCGCCGCATGAAAACAGCCGTCATTTCTGGCACCGGCCTTTACCGGCCGCCGCACGTCATCAGCAA
>JAYUPP010000008.1:0-5545 GCA_043760045.1 Betaproteobacteria bacterium | reverse complement strand
GCTGCTGCTGCTGCTGATGGTGCAGGCGCTGGGCTTTGTCGCCATCCGCAGCAGCATCGAGCGCAATGCACGCGTCACGCTGGCCGAAGAACTGCAGGTGGGTGAACGCGTGTTGTGGGCCGGCTGCTCGACCAGCGCGCCGCCAAACTCGCGCAGGGCGCGGCGCTGCTGGTGGCCGACTTCGGCTTCCGTTCGGCGGTGTCCAGCAACGACCAGGCCACCATCACATCGGCACTTGAAAACCACGGCGCGCGCATCGACGCGTCGCTGGTGGCGCTGCTAGACACCACATTTGCCGTGCGCACCCATGGACAGCCCGAAGCCCTGTCGCAGGCGGCCACGCTGCTGCCGGCGCTGGCTGCGCTGCCCGCCGGCACCGGCGAATTGCCGCTCGGTGGCAGCACGCATCTGGCGCGCACGCTGCCGGTGGCGGTCGACAAAAATGCACAACACCTGGTGGTTAGCCTCACCGGCTTACTGGCCAAGGCGGTGGCGCCTTTTGAAGCGTTGCAGCTGATGCTGGGTGCGCTCACGCTGCTGGGCCTGGTGTTGTTCGGCATGGGCAGCGCCTGGCTGGCGCGGCGTGTCACGCAGCCGCTGCACCATCTGGTGAAAGCCAGCGAACGGCTGGGCCGTGGCGACTACGACACGCCCTTGCTGCACACCGGCCGCCACGACGAAATTGGCGACCTGGCCAAAGCCTTTGAACACATGCGGCTGAACATCGGCCAGCAGCAAACAGAAATCCGCCAACTGGCTTATTGGGACCGCCTGACCGGCCGGCCCAACCGCGCCCAGTTTCGCGACACGGTGCACGCGGCCGCCCTGCGCGGCGAGCCCATGGCGGTGGTGATGCTGGACCTGGACCGCTTCAAACATGTCAATGATGTGCTCGGTTATGCCTTCGGCGACCGTCTGCTGCAAGGCGTGGCACAGCGCCTGCGTGCAGCCGTGCGCCCAGGCGATGTGGTGGCGCGGCTGGGGGGGGGGTGATGAATTTGCGCTGCTGCTGCCGCTGGCCGACGCCCACACGGCGCAGCAGGTGGGCCAGCGCATCACTGCTGCTTTTGAAGCACCATTGACGCTGGACGACCACCGGGTGGACTTGAGCGCCGGCCTCGGCATTGCGTGTTTCCCTTGCCACGCCAGCGAGGCCGATGTGCTGCTGAGCCGCGCCGAAGTGGCGATGTACGCCGCCAAGCGCCGCACCGCCGGCGCGCAGCTGTACGAAGCCGCGCTGGACAGCGGCAGCGCGCAGACGCTGTCGCTGTTGTCAGAGCTGCGCCAGGCGGTGGAAAACCACGAACTGCGCCTGTATCTGCAGCCCAAGATAACTCTCGCCGACGGCAGCCTTTGTGGCGCCGAAGGCCTGGTGCGTTGGCAGCATCCAGAGCGCGGCCTGGTGCCGCCGATGCAGTTCATTCCTTTTGCCGAACAAACCGGCTGCGTGCGCCAGCTCAGGCTGTGGGTGTTTGAAGAAGCCGCGCGGCAGCAGGCCACGCTGGTGGCCCTGGGCATCCAGCGGCTGTCGATCAATTTGTCCACCCGCGACCTGCTGGACATCGAGCTGCCCGACAAACTGGAAACACTGCTGATGCGCCACGGCGCACGCGCCGAAGCCTGCTGCCTGGAGATCACTGAGAGCGCCATCATGGACGACCCCGAGCGCGCCGAAGCGACGCCGAACCGGCTGGCCCGGCGCGGCTACAAGCTGTCCATCGACGACTTCGGCACCGGTTATTCGTCACTGGCCTACCTGCAGAAGTTGCCGGTACATGAACTCAAGATCGACATGACTTTTGTCATGGGCATGGTGGGCAATGAGGGCGCAAAAACGGGTGGCCCCGTTGGTGCAAAAAGTGACGACAAGATCGTGCGTTCCACCATCGACCTGGCGCACAACCTCGGGCTGACGGTGGTGGCCGAGGGCGTGGAAAACGCTGCCATCCTGCAGCGCCTGGGTGAACTGGGTTGCGACGAAGCGCAGGGTTACCACATGGGCAAGCCGATGCCACCGGCGGACCTGCAACTGTGTGCCGTGCGCTGGAAGGCGGGGCGCACGGTGGCGGCTTCGGTGAAAGCCCCACAGAGTGTTCCCTGCACGCCTGCTCGGCCTGCAGTGCCGGCTTGAAAGCGGCAGTTCGCAGCATCCACGCCTGACGCTGGCGTAACTTCTTGACGGCGGGCTGCTGGCCCCCGGTCTTGCAGGTCTGGGCTCGGTTTTAAAGCGCTGGTCCGGATTTAGGTTTTGTACGATATAGTTTCGTCATCTACAAACCTGCAGCCGTCGGCGATGAGCACGCGCAAGACCAAAGTCCCCGCCGATTCAGACCTTTATCTGAGCAACCAGCTGTGTTTTGCGCTCTATGCGGCTTCGTTGGCCATGAGCAAAACCTACCGGCTCTTGCTGGTCCCGCTGGGCCTGACCTACCCGCAATACGTTGTGATGATGGCGCTGTGGCAGCACCGTTCGCTGTCTGCCGGTGACCTGGCTCAGGCCGTGGCGCTGGATGCGGGCACACTGGTGCCGCTGGTGCGCAAACTGGTCGCCCAAGGGCTGGTGCTGCGGCAGCGCAGCAGTCTCGATGATCGTTTGGTCATCATCTCTTTGACCGCTGCCGGCGCTGCCCTGCAAAAGCGAGCGCACGCCGTGCATGCCCAGGCGGCCTGTCGAACGCACTGTTCGTCGCAGCAACGCAAAGAGCTGACCGAGCAGTTGCAGGCACTTCGCGCAGCGCTCCTGGCACCTCTGTGAAGCGTGGGGGGCACCTCGCTGCTGCAGCTGCCCGCCATTCCAGAACAAGCAGATTTTTCGTGATTTGCAGAAGTCTAAAAAGCCGAAAACCCAATGGCTGCTGAGTTTTCCCACCATCCCAACCACACCGGAGCTTGCATGAACATGATGGATTACGGACTGAAGCCGATTGACTTTCAGAACCCTGTCGCGGCTGCCGCCAAAACGCAGCCCGGCCCGTCGCGGCGCGGCTTCGTGATGACGTCGCTGGCCTCTGGTTTTGCGATCGCGTCCAACCCCGTGCTGGCGCAGGCCATCGTCACCGACAGCAAGGGGCTGGTGGCGGGTGAAGTCAGCGTTGCTGTGGCCGACGGCAAGATGCCGGCCTACCGCGCGATGCCCGCTGCGCCGGGCAAGTACCCGGTTATGTTGGTGGTGCAGGAGATCTTTGGCGTGCACGAGCACATCAAGGACATGTGCCGCCGCTACGCCAAGATGGGCTACTACGCCATTGCGCCTGAAATGTTCGCCCGCCAAGGCGACGTGTCGAAGATGACCGACATCCCGACCATCCTGTCGCAGGTGGTGTCCAAGGTTCCCGATGCGCAGGTTTGCGCCGACCTCGACGCCACCCTGGCCTTTGCCCGCGCCAGCGGCCGTGCTGATGCCCAGCGTGCTGGCTTGGTGGGCTACTGCTGGGGTGGCCGCACGGCCTGGGTTTATGCGCGACATAACAACAAGCTGAATGCCGTGGTGGCCTATTACGGTTTGCTCGAAGGTTTGAAGACCCCCGACCTGCGCCCGCAAGACCCGATCGATTTTGGCGACGCCATCAAAGTGCCGGTGCTGGGCCTGTACTCCGGCATTGATGCCTTCGTCAAACAAGAGACCATCGCCAAGATGCGCGGCCTTATCAACAAAGGCGGCAGCGGCTCAGAAATTGTGGTGTTTCCGAACGTCGACCATGGCTTCAATGCCGACTACCGCCCCAGCTACGACAAAGCTGCGGCGAGCTATGCACAAAAGCTGGCCAGCGACTGGTTCAAGAAGCACCGCGTTTGATGTGCCAGTGCAGCCCCAACAACTTCGAACCCATCAGGAGTCATTCATGAAGCATATTTTTCGTACAACCCAAGCCGTGATGTCCACCGCCGCCGTGGCGGCAGCCGTGTGGGTGCAGCAACCCGCAATGGCACAGGTCGATCCCAGCGTCATGGTCAACGCCTTTGAGGCCGCAGGCGGCAAGTTCGAGGGCTTCCGCCGCTCGGGCGCCAAGGGTGTGTGCGCTGCAGGCGAATTTGTCGGCAACGCCGAGGGTCGCGCCTTGTCGGTGTCGTCGGCCTTCAGCGGCCGGCCCGTGCCAGTGACGGTTCGTTTTTCCATGGGTGGCGGCAACCCCAAGGCACCCGACAATGCCCGCAGTCAGCGCAACATGGCGCTCGAGTTCGACCTGCCCGATGGCGAGCGCTGGCAGATGGGCAACATCTCAGCGCCCATCTTCGGCGCGGCCACGCCAGAGCAGTTGCTGGGGCGCCTGGAATCGCTGGCGCCCGACGCCGAAACCAAAAAACCCAACCCCGACAAGGTGAAGGCTTTTGCCGATGCCAACGCCGAGGTGCTGATGCAGGGCAAGTACTTCGCGGGGCAGCCAGTGCCGGCCAGTTTTGGCAAGGTCAACTACTGGGGTGTGCATGCTTTCGGCTTTGTGAATGCGGCGGGCACTCGGCAGTTTGGTAAATGGGTCTTCGAACCGGTCGGCGGCACGCAGAGCCTGACAGATGAGGAGGCCAAAGCCAAGGGCACGGACTTCCTGTTCAATGACATCCGGCAGCGCGTGGCTGCAGGTGGCGTTGCATTCGATTTCAATCTGCAGCTGGCGCAAGCCGGCGACAAAATTGACAGCGCCGTGACACCACTGCCTGAAGATCGGAAGAAAGTCACCCTGGGTCGCCTCGTCATCAAGTCGGTGGCTGCCGACGCCACCGGTGCGTGTGTGGCGGTCAACTACAACCCGATGAACTTGCCCAAGGGTGTTGAACCTTCGGCCGACCCGATGCTGGCCGCCCGGGCAGCGCCTTATGCCGTGTCAATGGGGCGGCGGCTGGTGGAAGGCGCCAAGCAGTGATGCGCCGCACGGCCGCCGCGGCAGGCGGCGGCCGTGCGGATTCGTCCAGGCCAAGCTGGCGGCGCTGCAAGTGTTGAACCTGTTCGACTGCGACTTGGCTGAGCTGTTGCCGGCCTTATCCTGACCTTGGCGTGAAAGTGTTCCATCCTCCGGGGCGTTGCCCCGGGTCACGAAACTTCACCCCTCAGATCGCCAATGCCTTCAAAAGCGCATCACGCGCGTCAAGGCGCGTCAAGGCAGTAGTGAATCGTGATCCTGGTCGCCACTTCGTCTGGCAGGTCGTTCAGTTGTCTTGCAGGCCCGGAAAGTCCAGCAGGTAGGGGTCGCGAAACACCAGGTCTGGCGACAGCTTGTCGGCCTCACGCAGCTGCTTCAGCTCGGCTGCGATCAGCTTGTCGGGCTTCTTCGACAAGGCCGTGCGCTCGTACAGCATGCCCTGGACCTTGTCGTGCAGCGTGCGCGTGTTCCAGCGCTCCATGCGGCACATCTCGGCTTAGAAATCGCGCTTGAGCGGGTCGTCGATGCAGGCGATGCGGTGCAAGTGCGTCCAGCTCAATTTTGCACGCAGTGCGTGCAAAAACTTTGCGTTAGCCCGACTTTGTCATTTAGCTCGACCGTCCCCAATGAAATCAACAACTTAGAGCGGCATTCCGGCGCGTATGGCACTACGCCTTTGCAGTTTTCTG
>JAYUPP010000007.1:0-5554 GCA_043760045.1 Betaproteobacteria bacterium | reverse complement strand
CTTCAGCCGCGCTGCCCACCACCAGCACCGGAATGCCGTTGAAGAGGGCCTTGGGTGGCTCGCTGCTGCGGCCCAGCGACAGGGCCACCACACCGCCGGGCACTGCGGCCGTGGCCGGCGGCGTGGAAGCGTTGCCGGCCAGCACGGTGATTGATGCCGGGGCCAGCGTTGCGGCCAGCAAGGCCAGGCAGGGGCGGCGGGTCAGGGTCATGGCTGGATGCTCTGGCTGGTTTCAAAACGGGCCGTGTCGGGCCTGGCAGCAATGGCCGCGGCCACCCGCTGCGCTTCAATGGCGATCTCGCGCAGCGCGCCGGTGCTGGGGTTGCGAAAGCCCACGAAGTACAGGCCGGGGATGGCGGTTTCTTGGCCAAAGCAGTGCGGCCGGCCGCGTGCGTCGGCTATCGCGCCAAAGCCGTCGATGAAAGCCGCCAGCCCGGTGTCGTAGCCGGTGGCCAGCACCATGCCGCCAAAGTCTTCTTCGCGGCCATCGACAAACCGCACGCTGCGTTCCTGCACCTGCTGCACGCCGGGTCGCACGTGAATGCGGCCGGCCTTCACCATCGCCACGGTGCCCACGTCCAGCATCGGTATGCGGCCCTGCTCTTCAATCATCTGGTTCGGGCCTATGGCCGGGCGCTGTATGCCGTAAGCCGACAGGTCGCCCACCGCAAAACGCAGCACTGGCCCCACGATGGCGTCGCGCCAGCGCGCGGGCAATGGCGACAGCATCACGCTGGTGGCTTGTGAAGGCCGGCCGTACAAGTCGCGCGGCACCACGTGCACGGGGCCGCGCACCACCATGCTCACGGCCACGCCCTGTTCGGCCAGGTCAAGCGCAATTTCGGCGCCTGAATTGCCACAGCCCACCACCAGCGTGCGCCGGCCTTTGAAGGGCGTGGCGTTGCGGTAGTCGCGTGAATGCAGCGCCAAGCCGGGGTAGCTGTCCATGCCAGGAAACTTGGGCACTTTGGGCACACCGTTGTAGCCGGTGGCCACCACCACCTGTTGCGGCTGCAGGCGGCCGGCGCTGGTGTCCACTTCAAAGTGATGTTCGGCTCGCCGCACGCGGTGCACGGTCACACCCAGGCTGGGTTTGATGTGATTTGCTGCCGCGTAGTTCTCCAGGTAGTCCACCACATGCTGGCGCGATGGGTACTGCGGCACGCTGGCCGGCCACGGCATGCCCGGCAGTGCCGAGTAGCGCTTCACGGTGTGCAGGTGCAGGCGGTCGTAGTGGCTGCGCCATGCGGCGGCCAGGCTGTCGTCGCGCGTAACGACGTGGTGCGGCACACCGCGCTGTCGCAGGCAGGCGGCCACCGCCAGGCCGGCCGGGCCGGCGCCGATGACCAGGGTGTTTGGGCTTGCGGTGGTGCTGGAGTCAAGAAAAGACATGCGCGGCCAAAGCTTTTGCGAAGGCGCAGATGATGCCTTGCCACTGTCGCAGCCGGCCAAAGGCCTGATGGGGGCCGTGCCGCGCAAAAGGGTGGCCTGAATCTCGGGCAAGCCGAGCTTTTGTTGGGTTCACACGGGTTCAAGCACCGCTGCTACCGGCTTAGACTGCCGGCAGACATGCCGCGCCGCTGCCCTTGCAGCAACCAGGCGCGAGCCCCAAAGGAGACCGCCCTTGCAGCCCACCCACGTCGGCGACCCGGCCTACTTCCACAAGGTCGTTGATTGCCAATGGGCCTGCCCGGCCCACACGCCTGTGCCGGAATACATCAGGCTCATCGCCCAGGGCCGTTTTGACGACGCCTACATGGTGAACTGGGTCAGCAACGTCTTCCCGGGTGTGCTGGGCCGCACCTGTGATCGCCCGTGTGAACCGGCGTGCCGGCGCGGCCGCGCCGAAGAGGCCAACCTCGCCAAACCCGAACCGGTGGCCATCTGCCGCCTGAAGCGTGTGGCGGCTGATTTCAAAAGCGACGAGGTGCGCGCACTGATGCCCAAAGCGCCGCCGAAGTCCGCGCGCAACGGCAAAAAAGTGGCTTGCGTGGGCGCCGGCCCGGCTTCGCTGACGGTGGCGCGTGACCTGGTGTTGCAGGGTTATGCCGTCACCGTGTTTGAAGGTGACGCCAAGGGCGGCGGCTTCATGCGCACGCAAGTGCCACGTTTTCGTTTGCCCGAAGCCGTGATCGACGAAGAGGTGGGCTGGGTGGAAGACCTGGGCGTGGAACTGCGTGGCAACCAGCGGGTCGATTCGATGCAGGCCCTGCTGACCCAGGACTGGGACGCTGTGTTTGTGGGCTGCGGTGCGCCGCGTGGGCGTGACCTGCAGCTGCCCGGCCGGCAAGAAGCTGCAGCGCACATCCACCTGGGCATCGACTGGCTGGCTTCGGTGTATTTCGGCCATGTCACGCAGATGCCGCAGCGGGTGGTCGTGCTGGGCGGTGGCAACACCGCCATGGACTGCTGCCGCACCGCGCGCCGCCTGGGCGCAACAGACGTCAAGGTGCTGGTGCGCAGCACCTTTGAGGACATGAAAGCGTCACCGTGGGAAAAAGAAGATGCCGAACACGAAGGCATTCCGCTAATGGCCTGCCGCAGCCCGAAGGCCTTTGTGCATGAAAACGGCAAGCTGGTGGGCATGGTGTTTGAGCTTGTGAAGTCGGTGTATGACGACAAGGGCAACCGCAGCTTGGTGCCCACTGGCGACCCCGACGTGCACATCGCCTGTGACCAGGTGCTGGTGGCCGTGGGCCAGTCGAATGCCTTCCCGTGGATCGAGAAAGACATCGGCATCACCTTTGACAAGGCCGGCATGCCGGTGCTGGATGCCACCACGTTTCAAAGTTCGCTGCCCAGGGTGTTCTTCGGTGGCGACGCCGCCTTTGGCCCCAAAAACATCATCACCGCCGTGGCGCACGGCCATGAAGCTGCCGTGTCGATAGACCGCCACCTGCACGGTGAAGACCCGCGCCAGCGCCCGCCGCCGCACGTGAATTTGATGTCGCAAAAAATGGGCATCCACGAATGGAGTTATGCCAACGCACCCAGCGACGACGCGCGCCACAAGGTGCCGTGGGCGGCGGCTGAAAAAGCGCTGAAAAGTATCAAGGTGGAAGTGGAGCTGGGCTTTGATCTGAAAACGGCCTTCAAGGAAGCCGAGCGCTGCCTGAACTGTGATGTGCAAACCGTGTTCAACGACAAGCTGTGCATCGAATGTGACGCCTGCATGGACATCTGCCCCACCGACTGCATCACCTTCACCGAAAACGGTGACGAGGCCGACCTGCGCACACGTCTGAAGGCGCCGGCCACCCAACTCGATCAAGACCTTTTCATCAGCGTGCCGCTGAAGACGCAGCGTGTGCTCGTGAAAGACGAAGACGTGTGCCTGCACTGCGGCCTGTGCGCCGAGCGCTGCCCCACGGGTGCCTGGGACATGCAGAAGTTTTTGTTCATCACCAACAAGGCCGGGCCCACCAGCCGCGACCGCAAGCTGGGCCCCAAACTGAGCGGCAGCAAACCCGCTGGGGTGGCACTGTGAAGCGCCTGGAAGCCGTCAACGACTTTGTCGTGAAATTTGCCAACGTCAACGGCTCGGGCTCGGCCAGCGCCAACGAACTGTTTGCCAAGGCCATTCTGCGCATGGGTGTGCCGGTGAGCCCGCGCAACATTTTCCCCAGCAACATCCAGGGCTTGCCCACCTGGTACGAAGTGCGGGTGTCTGAACAAGGTTGGCTCGGCCGGCGCGGCGGCATCGACCTGATGGTGGCGATGAACCCACAGACCTGGGCGCAGGACGTGGCCGAAATCGAGAGTGGCGGCTACCTGTTTTACGACAGCACCAAACAACTGCCGGCCGCTTCTTTCCGCGACGACATCACCGTCATTGGCATGCCGGTGACAGCCATCTGCAACGCCACCTATGAAGACCCGCGCCAGCGCACGCTGTTCAAAAACATCATGGTGCTGGGCGCCTTGTCGGTGCTGATGGACGTGGACGGTGGTGTCATTGAAAAGCTGTTTTCGGAGCAGTACAAAGGCAAAGAGCGGCTGCTGGAAAGCAATGTGCGTGCGCTGCAGGCCGGCCGTAGTTTTGCGCGTGAACACTTGGGCCCACCACAGCACACCGGCGTGGGCCTGAAAGTGCGGCGGGCTAACGCGGTGGGTGAACGCATCTTCATCGAAGGCAACGCCGCCACCGCATTGGGCTGCGTGTACGGCGGCGCCACGGTGTGTGCCTGGTACCCCATCACGCCCAGTTCATCGGTGGCCGAAGCCTTCATCAGCTACTGCAAAAAACTGCGCCATGAAGAAGGCACAGACGCTGCACGTTATGCCGTGGTGCAGGCCGAAGACGAAATCGCCAGCATCGGCATGGTGGTGGGCGCAGGCTGGAACGGCGCCCGTGCTTTCACCTGCACCAGCGGCCCGGGTGTCAGCCTGATGACGGAATTCATCGGCCTGGCTTATTTCGCCGAAATACCGGTGACGATCATCAACGTGCAGCGTGGTGGCCCCAGCACCGGCATGCCCACGCGCACGCAGCAGGCCGATTTGGTAAGCAGCGCCTACGCCAGCCACGGCGACACCAAACATGTGCTGCTGCTGCCGCAAGACCCGGGTGAATGTTTCGAGTTTGCCGCCACCGCGCTGAACCTGGCCGACCGCCTGCAAACGCCGGTGTTTGTGATGACCGACCTGGACATCGGCATGAACCAGCGCCTGTGTGCGCCGCTGCAGTGGGACGAGACACAAAGCTACGACCGCGGCAAGGTGATGACGGCCGAAGCGCTGGAAGCCGGCGCCGACTTTGGCCGCTACAAAGACGTGGACGGCGACGGCATACCCTGGCGCACGCTGCCCGGCACGCACGCCAGCAAAGGCAGCTACTTCACACGCGGCACCACGCGCAACGCCTATGCGCAGTACAGCGAGGCGGGCGCGGACTATATGGTTAACGTGCAACGTCTGCTGAAGAAGTTTGCCACTGCGGCCATCCTGGTGCCGCAGCCCGAGGTGCGTGCGGCGGCCAAAAAAACGCGCCTGGGTGTCATCTACTTCGGCAGCACCGCGCCGGCGATGGACGAAGCCCTGGTGGCGCTGGCCGCTTCGGGCATCCACATCGACGCGCTGCGCTTGAAAGCCTTCCCGTTTCCGGCCAGCGTGAACGACTTCATCAACACCCACGACCATGTGTTTGTGGTGGAGCAAAACCGCGATGCACAAATGCGCGGCATGTTGATCAATGAACTGGAGATCGACCCTTCGTGGTTGATCAAGGTGCTGCACTACGACGGCACGCCCATCACCGCGCGTTTCATCACCGAAGCCATAACGACCCATGTGCACGCGCTGGCCGTGGCGCCCCGGCGCGAGAGGATTCGCGAAACATGATGCCCCCACGCTCACTTTGGTCGCTGCCCCCCGTGGGGGCGTTGGGCTCCTTTGGGCCGGCCCGGCAGGAGCCCACATGACCTATATCGCCAAACCCCGCCTGCACCACCCCACACTGACCAAGAACAAGGTTGGCTACACGCGGCGGGACTACGAAGGCAAGGTCAGCACGCTGTGTGCTGGCTGCGGCCACGACAGCATCAGTGCGGCCATC
>JAYUPP010000006.1:0-15864 GCA_043760045.1 Betaproteobacteria bacterium | reverse complement strand
TTGCAGCGTGCGGCTGACGGTGAGCAGGAAGTCCACGCCGGGGGTGGCGTTGAGCACGAAGACGGCGGTGGCGAACACCAGCATCTCGGCGGTGCCGGGCAACAGACCCGCCATCACATCACCTCCACCGCCACCGCCGTGGCCTCACCGCCGCCTATGCACAGCGCCGCCACGCCGCGCTTCAAACCGCGCTTGCGCAGAGCGCCCAGCAGCGTGACGACGATGCGCGCGCCGCTGGCGCCGATGGGGTGGCCCAGCGCGCAGGCGCCACCGTGCACGTTGACGATCTCGTGCGGCAGTTTGAATTCATCCATCGCCGCCATCGTCACCGCAGCGAAGGCTTCGTTGACTTCCCACAAGTCCACCTGGCCGGCCTGCCAGTTGGCGCCGTGCAGCGCTTTGCGGATGGCGCCGGCCGGCGCGGTGGCAAACCACTCGGGTGCTTGTGCATGCACCGCGTGGCTGACGATGCGCGCCAGCGGTGTGCAGCCCAGCTGGCGCGCGGTGCTTTGCCGCATCAACACCAGTGCGGCAGCGCCATCTGA
Organism: Betaproteobacteria bacterium; assembly: GCA_043760045.1. Classification (GTDB taxonomy): domain Bacteria; phylum Pseudomonadota; class Gammaproteobacteria; order Burkholderiales; family Burkholderiaceae_C; genus Rubrivivax. Next base: position 15,319 of record JAYUPP010000006.1, on the reverse strand, counting down.
AATGCTGGACGCGTTGGCGGCTGTGATGGTGCCGTCTTTTTTGAACGCGGGTTTCAGCGTCGGAATCTTGTCCAGCTTGGCTTTGAAGGGCTGCTCGTCCCACTTCACCACGCTGTCACCGCCGGCGGAAGTGCCGGCTGCGGACTTGGACCTGCCTTGCAAAGTGACCGGTGCCATCTCCCAGTCGAAACTGCCGTCTTCGTTAGCCAGCCTGCTGCGTGTGGTGGACGTGATGGCAAACGCGTCTTGCGCTTCGCGGGTGAATTTGTATTGGTCCACACATTGCTCGGCAAACACTCCCATCGCCTTGCCGCCGCCGCCCGGCAAACGTTCGTAGGCGTCTTCCAGGCCGTCCATCGCCATGTGGTCAAAGAGCTGCGCGGCGCCGTACTTCACACCCTTGCGCGCAAACATCAGGTGCGGCGCATTGCTCATGCTTTCCATGCCACCGGCCACCACCACACGGGCACTGCCGGCCATCAGCATGTCGTGGCCGAACATCAGGGCGCGCATGCCGCTGCCGCACATCTTGCTGAGCGTGACAGCGCCTGCCGACTGCGGCAGCCCGGCTTGCAACGCCGCCTGCCGCGCCGGCGCCTGGCCCTGGCCGGCCATCAGGCAGTTGCCGAGCAGCACTTCGTCTACCGCGTCGCCCGGCACGCCCGCGCGCTGCACGGCTGCCCGCACGGCCACGGCGCCCAGCTCCCAGGCGGCCAGCGATGAGAAGTCGCCCAGCAGCCCGGCGATGGGTGTGCGCGCGGCGGAAACGATGACGATGGGGTCGGGGGCCATGGCTTGCTCCAGCAAAAAACCTGAGGGGCCTGATTTTGGACCCTGGTTTTCGTCCCTGTTTTGGACCCTGGCTCCGGACCCTGGTTCGCGCGGCAATGCCGCTTCAGCCCGCCGCCAACGCCTGTGTCGCGCGCTGCATGAAACCCGGCGTGTGCGCCGAGTCGAGCCAGCGCACCACCACCACGGCGTCGTGTGCCGGCTCGACCCACACGTAGTGACCACCCGCGCCCGCCATCAAGCTGCTGCGGGCCGACGCGCCGGGGAACTGCTGGCCGTCGGCGTTCAGCCACATCAGCCAGCCATAAAAGGGCGCCAGTGCGGTGGGCTTTTGCATCTGCTGCACCCAGGCTGCGGGCACCAACTGGTGGGCGCCTGAGCTGCCGTTTTGCAGCACCAGCTGCCCCAGCCGCGCCAGGTCGCGCGCGCTGATGCGCAGGCCGGCGCCCCAGTGGGTGCCGCCGGGCACCGACTGCACGCGCCGGCCGTGCAGGTTCAGCCACGCATCGTCATAAGCTTCCCACTGCCAGCCGTTGCTGGCACCCAGGGGCTGCATCAGCGCCTGTGCAAACACCTCGGGCAGCGGCTGTTGAAACAGGTGCAGCAACGCCAGCGAGAGCTGGTTGATGCGCACGTCGTTGTATTCCCAGTAACGGCCAGGCGGCTGCAGCGGCCGCGGCCCGCCTTTGGGGCCACCGGCCGGGCGCGGGTCGTGAGCCACCACGCGCCAGCGTTCCACCTCGTCGGGCAGGTTGAAGCAGCTGCCTTCCCATTCACTCGTCTGTTCCAAAAGATGGCGCCAGGTGACGGCGCGGTTGTGGTCCGAGTCAAAACCAATGCCCGGCAATTGCGACACCACCGTGGCATTCACATCGGGCAACAGGCCGCGCCCGTGGGCCACACCGGCCAGCAAAGCCAGCGCGCTTTTGGCAACGCTGAAGGTCTGGTCGGCACGGCCTGGCTCACCCCAGGCCGCCACTTCCCTGCCGTGTTGCCACACACAGCCTGAAACCCCACCGCGTGCATGCAGCGGGCCGCGCGCGGCGTTGTAGGGCGCCGGGTCGCTGTGGTGCACGCCATAAGGCTGCTGGCCGGGGCCGGGCGCCACAGCGGGGTCGCGCGGCCAGGGGGTTTCGTGCGCGGCGGCGAAGTTGGCGCAGGCTTGCCAAAGGGGGTTCATGGTGTCTCTTTGGCGGGCGCAGCGGCGGGCACCGGGTGCCCCGCCGGCCCACCCGGTGCGGGATGCGTCGGGTCCACCCAATGCACGGCCTCGGGCGCTTCAGCCGGTGCGATGTCCAGGTTCACCGCCACCGCCTCGCCGTCGCTGCGGCACAGCACACATTGCAACGTTTCGGTGGCGCTGGCGTTGATCTCCTGGTGCGGCACAAAAGGCGGCACGTAGATGAAGTCACCCGGCCCGGCTTCGGCGACAAATTCCAGCTGCTCGCCCCAGCGCATGCGCGCGCGGCCCTTGACGACGTAGATCACGCTTTCCAGCGCCCCGTGGTGGTGGGCGCCGGTTTTGGCGCCGGCATGGATGTGCACCGTGCCGGCCCACAGTTTTTGGGCACCCACGCGCGCGAAGTTGATGGCGGCCTTGCGGTCCATGCCGGGTGTTTGCGCGGTGTTGGCGTCGAGCTGGTTGCCGGACACAACGCGCACGCCGTCGTGTTTCCAGGCCGGGGCGCCGGGCACGGCTTCACTGCGTTGGTCGCTCATGGTTTCCCCATGCTGATGATTGAAATGTGCGGCACGTCACTTGGCCACCAGAACGGGACGCTGCGCCGCCGCTTGTGCCGCCGCTGGTGCCGTCTCTTGTGCCGCCGCTTGTGCCGCCACCCGCTGGATGTAGGCCTGGAAAGCCGGGTCTTCACCACGCAGCAAAAACGGCAGCGCGCGGTGGAAGTCTTCGCGCTGACACCACTCGTGCATGTAGTCGTCCCAGGAATTCCAGCGCCGTTGCTCGGTGGCCGACATCTGCGGCTTCCAGGCCACCAGGTAAGCGCGTTCAAACAGGCTGATCAGCATGTCGAAGATCACCAGCATGCGTTCGCTCTGTTCGGGCGTGGGGTCGGGCAGCGCGTCCGCCGTGCGCAGGTGCAGGTCGCTGTGGGCCAGCACCGTCTTCAAAAAGTCGTTGTAGGCATCGGCCAGGTGCAGGTAGGCGGCTTCTTCTTCGTTTTCACGCTCGGCGCGCTCTTGTTTGATGAACACCCAGATGGCAAACGGCAGGCCCACCACCGTGACGGCATAACTCGCCAGTTCCAGCAGCGCGTGCGCATTCATCGTCGGCGGCTTGCCTTCAAGCGGATGCGCTCAGTCAATGTCGGCAGCGTCCTGCCGGGGGTAACGTTTGATAGCGGCGCCAAACACTTCCACCACTTGCTCGGGCCGGTCCATGGTCACGCCCAGGTCCTTCAGCAAACCGTCGCGCAGGCCGTAAACCCAGCCGTGCACAGCCACCGGCTGGCCCCGCGCCCAGGCGTCTTGCAGCACGGTGGACAAGGCCACGTTGCCCACCTGTTCAATGACGTTCATTTCACACAGGATGTCTTCTTGTTCTTCGGTGGGCAGATGGTCCAACCGTCTGCGGTGGCGCAGGCGCACGTCCTGCACATGGCGCAGCCAGTTGTCGGCCAGCCCGATGCGGATGCCGCGCATCGCTGCGCGCACGCCGGCGCAGCCGTAGTGGCCCACCACCATGATGTGTTTGACTTTCAGGTGCTCGACCGCAAACTGGATCGTTGAAAGCGCGTTCAAGTCGCTGTGCACCACCACATTGGCCACGTTGCGGTGCACGAACACTTCACCCGGGTCGAGGCCGGTGATTTCATTGGCCGGCACGCGGCTGTCGGCGCAGCCTATCCACATGTAGCGTGGGTTTTGCTGCTGTGCCAGGCGGGTGAAAAAGCCGGGCTCACGCTGTTTGGTGGCTGCAGCCCAGCGGCGGTTGTTGGCCAGCAGGTGGTTCAGGTCGTGCGCGGCAGCGGTTGCTGCCGGGTCGGTGGGTACCGGGTCATTGGGCGGGGTCATGGGTTCTGGGTAGGCAAGATACCTGTCAGGTCAATTTGAAGGCCAGGCAGCCCGGGCAAGGCCGTCACGCCGGGCGTTTTGGTGGCGGTGGTGTCGAGGTAGGCGCCACCATCGGGGCGGCTGTGCATGCGCAGCAGGCCGGCGTCCAGGTCAACGATCCACACCACAGGCACACCGTAACGGGCATACAAGGGCAGCTTGATCTGGCGGTCGTAACGCGCGCTGCTGTCGGCCACTTCCACCAGCAGCAGCACGTCGGCGGCGCTGGGGTGCGACTCACCATACTGGTCGGCGCGCGGCCGCAGCAGCATCAGATCGGGTTCAGGCTCAGAACGGGTGGACAAGCGCAGCGGTGTCTGGCACGTCACCAGCCCAGACTCGCCCACCACACGCACCAAGCTTCGCATCATGGTGTTGACGACAAACGCATGCCGGCTCTTCTGTGGCGCCATGTCGATGATCTCCCCTTCAATCAACTCCACACGCGCCTCGGGCCCCAGCACGCCGGCTTCGGCCATCAGGTAGTACTCGTCCACCGTGATCAGGTGGCGCTTCAGCAGCAGCGGTTGTTCGTTGGCACCCATGGCAAGCTTGACTGTTGCGGTTCAGGTTGACCGGGCGAGCGTGACGCCAAAACCAGTGACGCTCTGCGGGCCCTGGTTGGTAAAAATCTGCCAGTCGCCGGCCTCGCTGACGATCCAGACTTCTTGCGCGCCCGCTTGCAGGTACAGGTGAGTCTTGTGCTCCATTTCGGCGTCGGTGTTGGACGGTGAACGAACTTCGACGCAGATTTCGGGGGCGCTGGCAAATGTCGGGGCACTTCCGTGGCGGGCCATGAAGGCGGCCGAAGCCCAAGCCACGTCGGGTACTCGCACGCCGTCAGAGGTGAAGATTGAACATTCAGCGATCACCGTGCCACCCGGCAATTGCTGCATCAGCGCATACCCAATGCGCATTTGTTGCATGCCGTGCTGGTTGGTGGCAGGGCTCATTTCAATCACCCCCAAACCATTGAGTTCAAGCTTGCCACCCAGGTCGTGCCAGCGTGGATCAGCGCACAACTCCGCCCAACGCAGTGCCAGTGCTTCGTGCGGTGTGATTTGGCCCATGGTTATCGCCCTTTCATCGCTTCGTCAAACAGTATAGGCATCACGACTTGAAGGGTGGCGCCTACATCGTCTCGGCAAACAACTCGCGGCCGATCAGCATGCGCCGTATCTCGCTGGTGCCGGCACCAATTTCATACAGCTTGGCGTCGCGCCACAGGCGGCCCAGCGGGTAGTCGTTGATGTAGCCGTTGCCGCCAAAAATCTGGATGCCTTCGCCGGCCATCCAGGTGGCTTTTTCAGCGCACCACAAGATGACACTCGCGCAGTCTTTGCGCACCTGGCGCACATGTTCAGCACCCAGCAAGTCCAGGTTTTTGCCCACCGTGTAGCAGAACGCGCGGCCGGCCTGCAGCACGGTGTACATGTCGGCCACCTTGCCCTGTATCAGCTGAAATTCGCCAATGCTCTGGCCGAATTGTTTGCGGTCGTGGGTGTACGGAATCACGTTGTCCAGCACCGCCTGCATGATGCCGATGGGGCCGGCAGCCAGCACCGCACGTTCATAGTCCAGGCCGCTCATCAGCACCTTGGCGCCGCCGTTCAATGCCCCCAGCACGTTGGCGGCCGGCACTTCCACGTTGTTGAACACCATCTCGCCGGTGTGGCTGCCGCGCATGCCCAGTTTGTCTAACTTCTGCGCGGTGGAAAAACCAGCCATGCCTTTTTCAACGATGAAGGCCGTGACGCCACGGGCGCCGAGTTCGGGTTCGGTTTTGGCGTAGACCACCATGGTGTCGGCATCGGGGCCGTTGGTGATCCACATCTTGCTGCCGTTCAGCAAGAAATAGCCGCCCCCGGCTGCGCTGGGTTCCTTCCATTCAGCTTTCAACTTCATGCTGATGACGTCGCTGCCGGCGCTGTTCTCGCTCATCGCCAGAGCGCCGACATGTTCGCCGCTGATCAGCTTCGGCAAGTACTTCAACTTCTGCGCTTCGCTGCCATTGCGCTTGAGCTGGTTCACGCACAGGTTGCTGTGCGCGCCGTAGCTCAGGCCGATGGCGGCACTGGCGCGGCTGATTTCTTCCATCGCAATCATGTGCGCCAGGTAGCCCATGCCGGCGCCGCCGTAGGCTTCGGGCACCGTGATGCCCAGCACCCCCAGTTCACCCATCTTGCGCCACAGGTGCATTGGAAACTGGTCGTCGCGGTCGGCCTGCGCGGCCAGGGGCGCGATCTCGGCCTGACAGAAACCGTGCACCGCATCGCGCAGCGCATCGACGTCTTCACCGAGCTGGAAATTCAGGCCTGGCAAGTTCATCGGGGGCTCCGGCGGTTGGTGTCGGCAGCCATCATAAAGGGGGCCCATTTCAGCAGCGGCAGCGGCAGCGCGCCCAGCGCCGCGCCGCGCCGCGCCGCGCGGCGCGCAGAAAAAAGAAAAGCGGCAGCCGGGCCGTGCCCGGTGCTGCCGCTTGTTCACACGCGCCTCCCAGCGCAACCTTCACTGGCTGGGCTTGCGCCCAGGCTCTTGACTTGATGACAACGATTTCAAGCCCAGTATGGCGGCGCCGGCTGCAGCCACGCATCCCCCAAAGTGATGATGGCGACCGGCCTGCAGCACACCGGGGCAGCGCAACGGCCGCGCCAGTCATTCACTCCAGAACAGGCAGCACTTCCTTGCGCAGCGCGCCGCGCGCCGCTTCGAACCCGGGCAGCGCCGAACGCACCACATCCCAGAACGCGGTGCTGTGGTTCATCTCACGCAGGTGCGCCAGCTCGTGTGTCACCACGTAATCAATGACTGGCAGGCCGAAGTGCACCAGGCGCCAGTTCAACCGCACGCTGCCGTCGGCGCTGGCGCTGCCCCAGCGCGTGCTGGCCGAGCTCAGCGACAGCCGCTTCATCTGCACCCCCAACTGCCGGGCGAAGTGAATGCAGCGTTCTTCGAAGATGCGCCGCGCCTGGCGCTGCAGCCAGCTTTGCACCAGGTCGCGTATCTGCTCGGGTGCGGCCGTTTGTGGCAGGCCCAGGTGCAGCGTCAGGCGCGGCACGCCGGGCAGCGCTTCGGCGTCGGTGTGCAGCACCGCACCCGTGGCTCGCGGGTCCAGCACCATGATCACGGTCTCGCCCAGAAAGGGCACGCTGCCGCCTTCTTGCCATTGCACTTTGGCGGCCTGCAGACGCGAAGTGCGTTCACGCTGCTCTTGCAGCTTGCGCAAGATCCAGCCGGCTTTTTCGCGCAGCGCGGCTTCAATTTCGGCCTGACCCACCCAACGCGGCGCGCTGACGCTCAGACCTTCAACACCGACCACAAAACCGATGCTGCGCCGGCGCGAACGCCGCAGCTCGTAGGCCACAAGCTGGCAGCCAAGCAGCGCTTCCCGGTGTGAACGGGGGTGGCGGAATTCGCCGGCTGGAGTGGGTAAAACAGCGGCTGCGGATGCGAGCTCAGACTGCTGCGCCACTGCCGCTTGCGGCGCGGCTGAAGGCAGTGCGGCGGGCGCTGAGGTGGGTGCTGAGGTGGGTGCTGGTGCAGACGCAGGGGAATGCGCCAGGGAATGCGCCGGGGCCTGTGCCGCATCGGGCGCCGCCCAGGTGTCGAACAGCGACAGCTGTTGCGGTTGAACCTGTACGGGCATCACGGGCATAGCCGAAGATTCTAGGGCGCCGTCAGCGGGGTTGACCGCGCGGCTTGCGTCTGGCCTGCGCCGGGGCTGCGGCGGCGGGCGGTTCGCGGTAGGCATCAAACAAGTCCCGCAGCAGGGGCAGCAGGGGCAGCAGAGGCGGCGGCGTGGCTGCCGTTGTCAACGAACCTTGCAATTCGGCCAGGTGGCGGCGCATTTCGGTGCCTGCCGCGCCGGCCGACTGGGTCAGCGCCGCGATCAGGTCCACATGCCGATGCGCCACACACACCGGGCCGCCGCCCACCTTGAACAACACCATCAGCATCGAGGTGGTGGGCAGCAGCCCGTCCAGCAGCTTCAGGAACAGGGGGTTGCCGTGCATGCGCGCCAACGCGCGGTGAAATTCGCCCGACAGGCGCACCGCAGCGGGGGTGTCGCCGGCGGCATCGGCGGCCTGCTCGGTGTCGGCCAGCTGCCGCAGTTCCAGCAACTGCGCAGCCGTCAGCCGGCCAGCGAGGCGGCGCGCAATTTCACATTCCACCACCCGCCGGGCTTCAAAAACATGGTCGGCATCTTCGCGCCCGGGCAGCGGCACACGCGCGCCCCGGTTGTGCTGCAAAGCCACCACCTGGTCTTGCGCCAGGCGCTGCAGGGCCTGGCGCACCACCGTGCGCGAGACCCCGAAACCGGCGGCCAGCTCTACTTCACGCAACCAGGCGCCGGGCTCCAGACGGCGTTCCAGCACCGCCGTGTAGATGCCTTGATAAACACGGTCGGTGGCCGTGCGTCGGGGGTGCGCGGCGGGTGGGGCAAGCCCGGGTGCCTTCACGGCAGCAGATTCCACAGGCGTTTCGGCACTTGCGGCGTGGCCGCCCAATGCGCCCTGCAATCGGTGATAGAAACTGCGGCAGATGCAACGGGCTGCGGCTCAGCTACACAAAGGAAGCGCAGATGAATTCGGTCGCAGATGGAAACGTGTTGACGCCGGCCTCGCCGCCGTTGCGGCCCTTGCACAAGGCGCCGGAACAGCGCAGCGGCCTGGCCATCGACGGCAACCGGCTGTGGCAGCGGCTGATGACGCTGGCCACCATCGGCGCCACGCCCAAAGGCGGTGTCTGCCGCATTGCGCTGAGCGAGCTGGACCGCCAGGGCCGAGAGTGCTTCAAGCAGTGGGCCGTTGAACTGGGCTGCACATTGCGCCTGGACGCCATCGGCAACATCTTTGCGCGCCGCGCTGGCGCCGACGATGCGCTGCCGGCGGTGGCCACCGGCAGCCACCTCGACACCCAACCCACCGGCGGGCGCTTTGACGGCACTTACGGTGTGCTGGCCGGGCTGGAAGTGCTGGCGACGCTGAACGATGCCGGGGTGCAAACGCGGGCGCCGCTGGAAGTGTGTGTGTGGACCAACGAAGAGGGTTCGCGTTTTGTGCCGGTGATGATGGGCTCGGGCGTGTATGCCGGCGCCTTCACGCTGGCACACGCGCTGGCCGCGCGCGACACCGAAGGCATCAGCGTGCACGAAGCGCTGGCGGCCACCGGCCAGGCCGGGCCCGCACCGGCCTGTGTAAACGATGGCGCGCCGCGTTTTGGCGCCTACTTCGAAGCCCACATCGAACAGGGGCCGGTGCTGGAAGATGCCGGCCTGCCCATCGGCGTGGTGACGGGTGCACTCGGCCAGCGCTGGTATGACGTCACGGTGCAAGGCCAGGAAGCGCACGCCGGCCCGACGCCGATGCGGCTGCGCCGCGACGCGCTGCTGCCCGCCACGCGGCTGATGCAGCAGGTCAACACCATCGCCATGGCTGAGCAGCCCGACGGCCGTGGCACGGTGGGCCAGGTGCTGGTGCACCCCAATTCGCGCAATGTGATTCCGGGCCAGGTGCGCTTCACGGTGGACTTCCGCCACGCCAGCGACGCCGGCCTGACCCGCATGCAGGCGGCGCTGATGGCGGCCGTGGCGGCCGAGCAGCGCAGCGGCATAACCGTCAATGTGCATGAAGTGGTGTACTTCCCGCCGCAGCCCTTTGATGCCGAACTGGTGGCGCTGGTTCGCGAGGGCGCTGCACATTACGGCCTGCCGCAGCAAGACATCGTCAGCGGTGCCGGCCACGACGCGGTGTACGTGGCCCGCACGGCACCGGCGGCGATGATTTTTGTGCCCTGTAAAGACGGCATCTCGCACAACGAAATTGAAGACGCAGCGCCGGCCGACCTGGAAGCGGGCGCGAACGTGTTGCTGCACGCGATGCTGGCACGCGCCGGGGTGGCCGAAAAAACGACCGAAAAAACGGCCGAAGTCGGGCCCCGCCCTCAACTCAGCCTGCCGCGTTGATGCGCTGGGCGAGCGCCACCAGGCTGCGATCGCTGCCCGCCGGACCCACCACGGAAAAGCCCAGCGGCGCGCCCAGCCGCGCGGCCCAGGGCAGGCTCAGCTGCGGCAAGCCGGCCATGCCGGCCACACACAACAAACGCATCGCACGCTGGCGGTAGGCGTCCAGCGCCGGCTCCAGCTCGCTGCGCAGCGGCGCCACGTCGGGCATCGTGGGCAGCACCAACACGCCGTCGGTGCCCAGCAGCGTGTGCAACTGTTGACGGAAGCGGGCGCGGAAGGTGGTGGCTGCAGCCACCTGGTCGTTGGTGACCTGGGCGCCAAAGGCAAATCGCTCGGCGACGCCAGGGCCCAACGGCGGTTGGTAGCGGCTGATGAAACGGCCGTGGGTGAGCCAGGCTTCGCGGCCCTGGATGTGGCGGTAATGGCCAACCAGCGTGTCCAGCTCACCGCCCGGCACTGCGCGCACCGCCGTGGCGGGGCCGAGAGCCACTTCCCAGCGGCGCTGCGCGGGCGCCAGCAAGGCATGAACTTCTGGCGTTAGCACGGCCCACAAGTCGGTGGGCAGCAACAGGCGCACCGCTGCCGGCAGCGGTTTTTCATCAGCACCCAGCAGCACGTCGGCGACGCGCGCAAACGCCGCCAGGTCGCGTGCAAACCAGCCGCAGGTGTCGAGGCTGGGTGACAAGTCGATGCAGTCTTGCAGCGACACGCGCCCGTGTGTGGGTCGCAGCCCCACCAGGCCGCAGTGGCTGGCGGGCGCCCGCACCGAGCCACCGGTGTCGGTGCCCAGCGCGATGTCGGCCAGGCCGTTCGACACCGCCGATGCGCTGCCGCAAGACGAGCCACCGGTGATGCGCTCGGGCGCAGCGCCGTTGCGTGGTGCGCCGAAATGGGCGTTGTTGCCGTTGATCGAAAAGGCCAACTCATCCGTCAGCACCTTGCCGACAAAACGGGCACCGGCGTCCAGCAGGCACTGCACAGCGGGCGCCGTGCGCTGCTGGATGCCGTTCAGCGCCAACAGCAAGGGCTGGCCACCACTCGTCGGGTAGCCCGCCACATGGAACAGGTCTTTGACAGCAAAACTCAAACCCGACAGCGGCCCGCTGGCCGCATGCGCCAGCGGCACATCGGGGTAGGGCATGAAGGCGTGTGCGGTGTCGTTGACGGTGGGCATGGCGATGTTCTCAAGTGGCGGGCGCAGCGGTGGCATCACTGCGCAAACAACGCACGCTGTGGCCGGGCTTGATCCAGGTGACTTCGGGGCGCGACTCCAGGCAGGCGTCAGCCGCGTAACTGCAACGTTCGGCAAATGAACAACCCGCCGGCAGCGCCGCCAAATCGGGCGGCGCGCCGGCTATGGTCTGCAGCCTTTGCCCGGGCGCCAAAGCACCGTGTGCGCGGCTGCGCAGCAGGGCCTGCGTGTAGGGGTGACGCGGGGTTTTCAGCAGCGCGCGCGCAGGGCCTTCTTCAACAATGCGGCCGGCGTACATCACCGCCATGCGGTCGGCCACTTCCACCGCCGCGCCGATGTCGTGGGTGACGAAGATGACGGCCAGGCCCAGTTCACGCTGCAGTTCACGCAGCAGCAGCAGCACCTGTATCTGCACCGTGGCGTCGAGCGCCGTGGTGGGTTCGTCGGCTAACAGCAGTTGTGGGCGGCAGGCCAGCGCCAGCGCAATCATCGCGCGCTGGCGCATGCCGCCGCTCATCTCATGCGGGTAGGCCTGCAGCCGGCGTTCGGGGCTGGGAATTCGGACACGTTCGAACAACCCCAAAGCACGCTGGTGGGCTGCGGCCGCCGTGACGTTTTTTTCGTGCCGGCGAATGCTCTCGACGATCTGTTCGCCGACGGTGTAAACCGGGTCCAGCGCCAGCAGCGGCTCTTGAAAAATCATCGACGCGACCTTGCCGCGGTAATCAGCCAGCGCCGCCGAGGACAGCTGCAGCACATCGTGTTCGCCCACCCGCACCTGGCCCTTGATCTGCGTGCGGCGCGGGTCGTGCAGCCGCAGCAGCGAACGCAGCGTGACACTCTTGCCCGAGCCACTTTCGCCGATCAGTGCCAGCACCTCGCCGCGCTGCACCGCCAGGTCCACGCCGCCCACGGCATGCACGGGGCGGGTTCTGCCCGCGTTGCCGCCGGTGAAGGTGACCTGCAGGTCACGCACCTGTACAAAAGCCGCATCGGTGTTCATGCCGCCACCCGGTTGGGCAAGGCCTTGCTGTGGCCGCTGCCGGCTTCATGCATCAGGCAGGACACACGGTGGCCCTCGGCGTCGGCTGTCAGCGTCGGCACCCGCTGGCTGCACAGCGCTTCGGCCATCGCACAACGGGTGTGAAAGCGGCAGCCGGGCGGCGGGTTGATGGGGTTTGGCGGGTCGCCGGCCAAGGGCGGCACCTCGGTGCGGTGGTCGGGGTCCATCGACGGGATGCTGGAGAGCAGCGCGCGGGTGTAGGGGTGGCGCGGGTTCTCGAACAGGGTTTCGCTGTCACCCAGCTCAACCACCTGGCCGAGGTACATCACCAGCACGCGGCTGCTCATGAAACGCACCACGTTGAGGTCATGACTGATGAACACATAAGTCAGGCCGAACTCGTCTTTCAGGTCGAGCAGCAAGTTCAGCACCTGCGCTTCCACCGATTTGTCGAGCGCCGACACCGCTTCGTCCAGGATGATGACGCGCGGCTGCAGCGCCAGCGCGCGCGCGATGTTCACGCGCTGGCGCTGGCCGCCTGAGAGCTCATGCGGGTAACGTTCAGCAAAACGCCGGGGCTCCAGCCCCACACGGGCCAGCAGGTCGCGTGCACGCGCCACCGCCTGCTGCGTGGGCGTGCCGTGCACCTGGGGCGCGAAGGCGATGCTGTCTTCGATGGTCAGGCGCGGGTTCAACGACGCATAGCTGTCCTGGAACACCATCTGCACCTGGCGCCGGTAAGCCTTCAAACCCAGGTCACGGCTGCCGACACCGGCGCCATCAAAAACGATGCCACCCCGGTCGGGCGTTATCAGGTGCATCAACAAACGCGCGGTGGTGCTTTTGCCGCAGCCCGATTCACCCACCACGCCCAGTGTTTCACCGGCGTGCACCTCAAAGCTGACACCGTCCACCGCGCGCACCACACCGCCGCCCCGGCCGAAGATGTCTTTTTTCAGCGGGAAGTGTTTCACCAGGCTTTGCACCTGCAGCAGCGGTTTGCCGTTAGCTGTTGTGGTCGCTTCATTCGAGGCGGTCGCAGCACCGCTCATTGTTTGATCTCCATCGCGCTGCGCAAGCCGTCAGACAACAGGTTGAATGCGACGGATGTGATGAAGATCATCAACCCGGGCAGTGCCGCGATGTAAGGCTGCGTGTAAATTGCTGTGCGCAGCGTGTTCAACATCAGCCCCCATTCAGGCTCGGGCGGCTTCACGCCCAGGCCCAGGAAGCTGAGGCCTGAAGCCAAAATCATGCTTACCGCAATCAGGCTGGTGGCATACACGAAGATGGGCCCCAGCACATTGCCGAGCACATGCACACGCACGATGGTGTAAGCGTTGGCGCCACTGGCGCGTGCCGCTTCGACAAAGTCGCGGGTGCGTATCTGTGTCGTCACGCTCTCGGCCACGCGCGCCAGCGGCGGGATGAACACAATGGTCAGCGAAATCAGCGAATTGGTGATGCCGGCGCCCAAAGCACCACTCAGCGCAATGGCCAGCAACACCGAAGGGAAGGCGTAGAACACGTCGATGGTGCGCATGATCAGCGTGTTCGTCAGGCCGCCGGCGTAGCCGGCGATGATGCCGACCACCGAGCCAATGACAAAAGCGCACAGCACCGGCGTGATGCCCATGAAGAGGCTCAGGCGCGCACCCACCATCAGCCGGCTCAGCAGGTCGCGGCCCAGCTCGTCGGTGCCCAGCGGATAGCCCTCGGTGCCGATGGGTTTCAGGCGGCTGAGCATCGACGACGCATACGGGTCGGCCGGTGCCAGCAGGCCGCCAAACAGCGCCAGCACCAGCAACACCGCAATGACCAGCGCTGCGCCCATCGCAGTTTTGTTGCGCAGCAGCCGCTGCAACACGGTTTGCCAGTAGCCGGGTGAACGCTCGAAGGCCGCGGCCGGCACGTGGGCGCGGTTGACGGTGACGTTCAGCATCGGGTGGCGAGGATCATTTCAAGACCGCGCGATGCGCGGGTCGAGCAGGGTCTGAATCACATCCACGATCAAATTCAGCAGCACAAAAAACATGGCTAACACCAAAATGGTGCCCTGCAGCAGCGGCAGGTCGCGCTGGAAGATGGCGCTGTTGAGCAAAAAGCCGGTGCCCGGCCAGGCGAACACGGTTTCGATCAGGATGCTGCCGCCGAGCAAATAGCCCAGCTGCAGCCCCATCACCGCCAGCGCGGTGGGCGCGGCGTTTTTCACCACATGCTTGAACACGCCCCAGTCGGTCAGGCCCTTGGCGCGCAGGCCGACGACAAATTCCTGCGCCAGTATTTCAGCCACCAGCGCGCGCACGGTGCGCGCGATGATGCCCATGGGAATCACGCTCATGGTCAGCGCCGGCAGCACCATGTGGCGGATGTATTCCCAGGTCCACACCCAGTCGGCGCTGCTGCCCGGGCCGGCGCCGCTGGCCGGCAGCCAGGGCAACAAGACGGCAAACACAATCACCAGCACCATACCCAGCCAGTAGTGCGGCACGCTGACACCCAGCACCGCCGTGAAACTGGCCAGCTTGTCGACCCAGCTGTTCTGGAAATAGCCGGCGACAAAACCAAACAGGCTGCCAAACAAAAAGCCGATCAAAGTGGCCAGCAGCGCCAGGCGCAGCGTGTTGCCCACCGCCTTCATCACCTCGTCCGTCACCGCGCGGTTGGACGCGATGCTGGTGCCCAGATCGCCTTGCAGCGCGCGCCACACCCAGCTGAAAAACTGCTCGGGCAGGCTGCGGTCAAAACCGTACAGCGTGCGCAGCTGGTTCTGCAGGTCCATGCTGGCATCAGGCGGCAAGATGCTGACCAGCGGGTCGCCCGGCGCCAGGTGCACCAGTGCAAAACACACCAGCGCCACACCCACCATGATGGGCAGGGTGTAGAGCAGGCGGCGCAGCAGGTAGGTCAGCATGGGCGCTCAGCTTTTGCGCGCTCGAAAGCCAACCGCTTCAGTCCAGCGTCATCGGCGCAATGTCGATGAACCAGCTCTTGGGCTGCACCACGTTCTTCACCTTGGCACTCATGGCGCGTGGGCCCACGTCGTGCGCAATCCACACAAAAGGCGCTTCTTCCACGATGCGTGCGTGCAGCTTGGCCAGTGCCACGTCGCGCGCCTTGTCGTCGAAAGAATTGCGCGCGTCGGCAATCAGCTTGTCAAATTCGGCATTGCCAAAGTGGCCCCAGTTGTTGGACACCGGCGGAAAGGTCTTGCTGCTGGTGAAACGCACCATCGCAAAAAACGGGTCCATCGCTGCGTAACTGACGTTGATCGCGTTGCTGCCGTTGGCCGACGGGT
>JAYUPP010000005.1:0-5594 GCA_043760045.1 Betaproteobacteria bacterium | reverse complement strand
GTGCTGGCCATAGAGCAGCAGCAAACGCCGGTGTTTCACGACGCCGACGAACGCGTGGTGTATCAAGTGTCGATGCAACTTTTGCACGACAAAACGGTGAGCGACAGCCTCTGGGCCGAGGCCTGCGCCCGGTTGGGCGAGCAGGGTGTGGTGGACCTCAGCGGCATCGTCGGTTATTACACGATGCTGGCGGTGGTGATGAACGCTGCGCAGACACCGCCGCCAGCGGAATGCACGCGGCGTCTGCCGCTTGCATGAAGGCAACGTCTGCCGTAAGTCTGAACGCGGCAGCCGGCCGATGGCTACACCTTCGTCATCGGCATCCTGGGCTCGGCGGCGGTGAACCCGCTGATCAGCAAGGTGCCTTACGGCATGGAAAAGGACTTCATCCCGAACGCGCTGACGGCCACCGGGCCGAACATGCTTGTGGTGGCGGCCCACTCGCCGTACAAGTCGCTGGCCGACACTTTGGCCGCGGCACGCGCCAAGCCCGGCGACATCACCTTCGGCACCAGCGGCCCGGGCAACAGGTCGCACCTGGCCACCGAAATGCTGATGCGGCAAGGCCAGGTGAAGATGGTCAACGTGCCCTGCACGATGAATGCCGCGCCTGGCTGGCCGCAGAAACCAGCAAGTACGCCGTGCGGGTGGCCAACAACAACATCAAGGCCGAACAGGCAACCCGGCCAGACAGCCACCCAGACCGAATTAGCATCGCCGGGTGGTCACCCGAAAAAAATCAAGCGCTGCGGCCTCGGCCGTTCAGCCTGAGCCGCCCAAACTGCGGCTGGCTTCGGCCGACCGCGAACGGCAAATCATCGAAGGCGCGAGCGCCTACTTTCCCGAGGCCGGCTGCTCAGGCCAGACCCGTGAACTGTCCAGCCGCCTGGGCATCACGCAGCCGCTGCTTTATCGCTACTTTGCCAGCAAGCAGGCGCTGATCGAACGTGTCTACCAGACCGTTTTTGAAGGCCGCTGGAACGCGGCCTGGATACCGCCACTGGGCGACTGCGGCACGCCGCTGCGCGACCGGCCGATTCACTTCTACGGCCCATATGCAGCCGCCACCTACCGGCCGGTATGGATACGCAACTACATGCACGCCGGCCTGTCAGACCCGGCGCTGAACCGGCGTGACCTGCAACTGGTGCAGCGCGAGTTGCTGCCGGTGTACTGCCGAGAGCTGCGCCACGCCTGCGGCCTGGCCGACACCAACAAGCCGGTGGCCGAAGAAGAGATTGAGTTCGTGTGGTCGCTGCACGGTGGCTTTTTTTGTATGGCCGTGCGCCAGCATGTTTATCAAACGCGCATCCGGATTGATTTCATGACCCACGTGGCGCGCATGGTGGACAACTTTCTGCTCGGCGCGCAGGTCACCTACCCGCAGTTGTTGGCTGACTGCGCAGCCGACGCGCTGGTGCCAGCCAAAGCCGGCAAGGCGCACGGGGCTGCCCATAAATCTGCCGTTAGCCCGCTTTAGCCCTGCTTTTTGCGCTGACACAACCTTGGCCCAGGAGATAAAACCATGCTCCCCGACAGCAACCCCCTGTCTGCAACCCGCAGCGGCCGCCTGGCCGGCAAAGTGGCCATCGTCACCGGCGGCGGTTCGGGTTTTGGCGCCGGCATCTGCCGCAAGTTTGTCGCCGAAGGTGCACAGGTGCTGGTGGCCGACATCAACTGGCAAGCTGCGCAGGACGTGGCGGGCAGCCTCGGCGCCGCAGCCCGTGCGCAGCGGGTGGACGTGGCGGCTGCCGCCGACGTCAAGCAGATGATGGACGCCGCCGAGCAGCACTTCGGCCGCATCGACATCCTGATCAACAACGCCGGCGTCACACACCTGCCGCAGGCGCTGGAAGACGTGAGCGAGGCCGACTTCGACCGCATCGTGGCCATCAACATGAAGGCTATCTACCTGGCCATGTGTGAGGTGGTTCCGCGCCTGAAGGCCAAGCCCGCCGGGCGCCAGGGCGGCCGTGGTGTGGTGCTCAACATGGCCAGCACCGCCGGCGTCAGCCCGCGCCCGCGCCTGGGTTGGTACAACGCCAGCAAGGGCTGGGTCATCACCGCCACGCGCGCCAACGCGGTGGAACTGGCGCCTTTTGGCATCCGTGTGGTGGCGCTGAACCCGGTGGCCGGTGAAACACCGCTGCTCAAAAGCTTCATGGGGCAAGACACGCCCGAGATGCGCGCCAAGTTCCTGTCCACCATCCCCCTGGGCCGCTTCTCCACCCCCGAGGACCTGGCCAACGCGGCCTGTTTTTTGTGCAGCGACGAGGCCAGCATGATCACCGGCGTGTGCATGGAAGTGGACGGCGGGCGCTGCATTTGATGCGATTTGATGCGCACGGTTTACTGAGCTGCGGCCTGGGCATAACCGCCCGCCGAGCGCCGAGCGCTCTGCGCCCGCTGCGCCACGGCCCACTGGGGCGGCCATTCGCCCTCTCTGCGGTCGGCCATCAAAGCCCCTGAATGCAAGTGCCGCCCGGCACGGCGACACTGCGGGCCATGCTGTTCCCCTTGCCCATCCACAGCCCGCGCGCGCAGCCCGTGCCGCGCTACACGCGCACCGCCATCGTTTTTCACTGGTTGCTGGCGCTGCTGATCATGGGCAATCTGGCGCTGGGCTTGTACATGAGCGGGCTGAGTTTTTCGATCACGCGCCTGAAGCTTTACAACTGGCACAAGTGGGCCGGCATCGTCATCCTGGTGCTGTCGGCGGCGCGTTTGTTGTGGCGCCTGACGCACCAACCGCCGGCTGCACCGCCCATGCCGCGCTGGCAGCGCGCGGCTGCGGCGGGCACACACCTTGGGTTGTACGCGCTGTTTTTTGCTGTGCCACTGGCCGGCTGGGCTTACAGCTCGGCGGCCGGCTTCCCGGTGGTGGTTTTTGGCGTTGTGCCCTTGCCTGACTGGGTGGCGGTGGACCGCGAGGTGGCAGCGCTGATCAAGCCGCTGCACAAGTGGTTGGCGCTCAGTTTGGCGGGCCTGGTGCTGCTGCATGTGGCGGCGGCGCTGAAACACCAGCTGATCGACCGCGACGGCTTGCTGAACCGCATGCGGCCGGCAGGTTGAACGCCGCGTGCGGGCAACCCTGTTCATTTTCTTTCTGCCTTGAAACCGAGGGCTCCCTTGATGTCGCACCGCACCCTGAGCACACTGCTTTTTAACGTTACGCTGGGGGTGGCCGTGCTGGCTGCGCTGGCACCGCCCGTGCTGGCGCAGCCGGCTGCGGCGCAGCTACTTTCTGCCGGCAGCGAAGTGGCATTCACCACCCGGCAGCTGGGCGTGCCGGTGGTGGGCCGCTTCCAGAAATTCACGGCCCAGGTGGCGCTGGACCCGCGCAACCCCGAGGCGGGCCGCGTCAGTTTCGCCATCGACACCGCCAGTGCGCGTTTTGGCAGCGCCGAGCTGGACGCTGAGGTGCCGAAGCCCGAGTGGCTGAGTGCGGCCCGTTTTCCGCAGGCCAGCTTTTTAAGCAGCGGCATCAAGGGCCTGGGCGGTGGCCGATTTGAGGTGGCCGGCAAGCTCACCCTGAAGGGCCAGGCACGCGACATCACGGTGCCGGTGTTGCTGGCACAGGCCGGCACGCAGAGCACGGCCACCGGAGTTTTTGTCATCAAACGGCTGGACTTCAAAGTGGGCGAAGGCGAGTGGACCGACACCCAGATGCTGGCCAACGACGTGAACGTGCGCTTCAAGCTGGTGCTGGCCGGCGTGCCGCCGCTGTAGAAGGCGCCGTAGACGGCGCTGCAGCAGCAGCAAGCGCCGTAGACGGCACTGACCTGCGGTGCCCGTTGCCAGCACGCCATGCACCTATCAACCCGCAACCCTTTTCCCACAACCTGGCCTTCAACCCGCCTTTGCACCATGAAACAACTTGTCCTCACCTGCGCCGCCTTGATGGTTTTCACCGCCGCCCAGGCCCAGACGGCCAGCTACACCATCGACCCCACCCACACTTTCGTCACCTTCGAAGTGAACCACTTCGGCACCTCCACCAACCGCGGGCGTTTTGACAAAAAAGAAGGCAGCATCCAGTTCGACCGCGCCGGCAAAACAGGCCGTGTGGACATCACGCTGCAAACCGCTTCCATCAACACCGGTGTGGCGCCGTTTGAAGCGCACCTGAAGAGCAAGGACTTTTTCAACGCGGCTGAATTTCCGACCGCGCGCTTTGTCAGTGAACGCCTGGTGTTCGCTGGCGAGAAGGTGTCCGAGGTGGTGGGCACGCTGACACTGCTGGGCAAGACCCTGCCGGTGACTCTGAAAGCAAATTTGTTCAACTGCTACACCAGCCCGATGCTGCAGCGTGAGGTGTGTGGTGGCGATTTCGAGGCCACCATCGACCGCACGCAGTGGGGCATGAGCACCTATGTGCCAGCGGGCCAGCGTGGTGATGTGCGCCTGCTGATCCAGGTGGAGGCCGTGCGCCAGTGAGGGCAGCATGCCTGTGCGGCGGGTGCCAGCGCGGGCGGCCTGCACTGGCGCGCAGCTGGCTGTGGGCGTTCGCAACCCTGGCCGCATCTGCAACCGGCACTGCCAGCGCCCAGGCCGTGGCCTACACCTTGATTCCCGAGCAAAGCTTCGTCACCTTTGAGGTGCTGCACTTCAACACTTCCACCCTGCGTGGGCGTTTCGGGCCGCTGCAAGGTGAAGTGCTGCTTGACCGCCGCGCCGGCAACGGACAGGTGGCGTTGCGGGTGGCCACCGCCGACGTGAACACAGGGCTGGGTGTTTTTGACGCCCGCCTGCGGCAGGCCGACTTGCTGGCCAGCCAGGCTTTTCCCGAGGCCTACTTCGTGGCCCGCAACTTCCGTTACGCCGGTGCAGCGGTGGCCGAGGTGCGCGGCGAATTCACCTGGCGCGGTATGAGCCAGCCACTGTCGCTGCGCGCGCGGCGTTTTGGCTGCAGGCTGGACACCCAAACGAGCGCCGCCGACGAGATCTGCGGCGGTGACTTCGAAGGCGAACTGCTGCGCAGCGAATTCGGCGCTACTTTGGGCCTGCCCTTCGTAGCTGACCGGGTGCGCCTGGTGGTGCAGGTGGAAGGCCGCCGGCGCCCTGGACCGCAAAAGAGACCAGCGTCATGACCGAAGGGGTCGGTCCCGGGCATGGCTTCGTCATATGAAATGTTGTTTCGACCGGGTTAGACCGGGTTGCCGTTGGGGCCAGTGGCGTCATCATCGTGCGTGGCATCTGGCATGAAACCAGAGTGCCCGAGCCACGCAACCAAATTTCACCTCCGGAGCAAGCCCGTCATGACTCAAACCACCCGTCCGCCGGCGCCACGCCGCCGATTTTTAAAAGAAGCCACCGCCACCACAGTGGGTGCCGCCGCGCTGGCCACGCCCATGGTGTCGAGCGCGCAGACGGCTTCTTTCCGTTTTCAAAGCACCTGGCCGGCGAAAGACATCTTCCACGAATACGCCAACGACTTCGCCAAAAAGGTGAACGACATGGCGGGCAACCGCCTGAAGATCGAAGTGCTGCCCTCGGGTTCGGTGGTGCCGGCGTTTCAGCTGCTGGATGCCGTCAACAAGGGCACGCTCGACGGCGGCCACGGCGTGCTGGCCTACCACTACGGCAAGAGCAAC
>JAYUPP010000004.1:0-5596 GCA_043760045.1 Betaproteobacteria bacterium | reverse complement strand
TGTCGTTCAGCACCAGCGCGCTGCCGTCCAGCGCCTTGATGGGGCCGGCGCCTTTGCCATCCACCTTGTGACAAGCGGCGCAGTTGGCGTTGTAGATTTTTTCGCCCCGCGCGACCAGGTCTTGCAGCTTCCAAACTTTGTTCGGGTCGTCAGCCGCAGCGGCCATTTCTTTCTTTTTGCCGTCCACCCAGACGGCGTAATCAGCCTGGCTGACCACCTTCACATGAATCGGCATGTAAGCGTGTTCCTTGCCGCACAGCTCGACACACTGGCCGTAGTAGTCGCCCACCTTTTCAGCGCGGAACCAGGTGTCGCGCACAAAGCCGGGTATGGCGTCTTGTTTGACACCGAGCGAAGGCACCATCCAGGCGTGGATCACGTCGTTGGCGGTGGTGATGATGCGCACCTTCTTGTCCACCGGCACCACGACGGCGTTGTCCACCTTCAGCAGGTAGTTGTCACCTGCGGGCTGGCCGCTGTTGCTCATGTTGCGATGGGCCACATCCAGCGTGGCCAGAAAGTTGATGCCCTCCCCTTCACCTTTGAGGTAGTCGTAACCCCACTTCCACTGGTAGCCGGTGGCTTTGATGGTGAGGTCGGCATTGCTGGTGTCTTTCATCGCCACCACGGTGCGCGTGGCTGCCGCACCCATCAGGATGACGATGATGAAAGGCACGATGGTCCAGGCGATTTCAACCGTGACACTTTCATGGAAGCTGGCCGACTTGTGGCCCAGCGACTTGCGGTGTTTCAGGATCGAATAAAACATGACGCCGAACACGGCCAGGAAGATCACCACGCAGACGACCAGCATCCAGTTGTGCAGCAGCACTTGCTGGTGGCCGATTTGCGTCACCGGCGTGTGCAAGTCGAGCTGACGAACCGCAGGGCCACCGGGCAGGTCGTTGACCGCTGCGGCGACAAAGCTGCAGGAGGTCGCAGCCAGCCCGGTCAGCGCCTTACGGGCGGTTTGCAGTGCGGACGGGGTGGCAGATTTCATAGCGGAATTCAATGGGGCAGGGTTCAAAGTGCGTGCAGTCCGAAGGCGCGGGTGTTTCATCTTGTTCACTTCAGGGCAATTCAATTCATGCAGCTCAGTTCGGGCATTCACGTTCGGGCATGCACGATCAAGCAACCAGCGGGTCGCCGGGCGGGGCCAGGGTGCCCACAGCAAACCGGTGGCGCAAGGCCGAACGCAATTCCTGGGCAAACGCGGCGCGCAACTCGGGTCGTAAAAAGCGGCCCACATGCAAGGTCTGACCGCGCGAGCACAGCTTGACCAGCGAGCCTTGTCCGCCCACCGGTTCAACCGTGACGCGGTCGGCCACCCAATCGGTCAATTGAACCTGGCTGCCGTAGTGCTGTTCAACCTGCAGCGAATGGCCCACCAGCGTGAGCTGTTCGCGGTCGGCCGCATGGCGTGCAAAAACCAGCAGGGCCAAGCCCAGCGCCAGCACTTCAAGGCCGGCAAAGGCCAGCACCCAAGGCGCACCCTGCACCATGAAAAACAGGCCGATGGCCAGCGAAGTCAGGCACAGGCTCAGGTAGACATGCCCCAGCTGTCGCGGCCCCAGTGAACAATTGCGGCGCAACAGCCAGCGCACCGAAGCGGGCTGGCCGGGTGCGCTGGTTTGCAGAACCTGGCGACCAAAAGGAGCCAGCGCCGGATTGGGCGCTGGCCATGCAAGGGGGGCCGTGGCGGTGGGCATGAATAAATGGTGCGCTTTTTAAGCTTCAATGCATCGCTGTTGATGGGCCGTGACGCTGGTGCATCTGCGCATGCAAAGCACATGAAGTGCTCATCGAAACAGCGCAGAGCCCATCACACGATGGGTGCAGCCGACAGTGCCGCCAACTCTTGTCTTCAAGTCACCCTGCGGTCACCTTGAAGTCAATTTGCCGCAGGCAGACCAGACATCTCTAAAGCCCACAATTCTAGCCCAGCACCGGGCCGTGTCAGCGGCTGGGTTTCTGGCTGCGCGCCATGCGCCGCAGGTCTTCCACGGCCACATGTGTGGTGGTGGCCACACGGGCGCGCGGCAGCGGCTTGAAGGCATGGCCGTAGATCACTTCAAAGTCCAGCGCGACACGTCCATCAGAACGCTGGGTCTCACCCAGCAGGTGCAGCAAACGACGGCGCCAGGCCGGTGTGCGCAGGCCCGGCGTGCGCAGCGGGTGCGCGTTGCCGCCCAGCTGGCGCAATTCAGCCAGCGCTGCGGTGGCTGTGGGCCACGTCAGGGTCAGCAGATCCTGGTCCATCACGGGGTCGGCAAAACCGGCGCCCACCAGCATGTCACCCAGGTCATGCATGTCCACGAAGGGCGCAAAGGGTGGTGGCCAGCCGGCGGCTTTGTACAGCGCATGCAGGGCCGTCAAGGTGCCGGGACCGACGGTCGAAAACATCACAAAACCCTCAACCGCCAACGCGCGGTGCCAGGCCTTAAAAGTGCTCTCAGGGTCGGCCCGGTGGTGTAGTGCCATGTTGGCCCACAGCAAGTCGGCGCAGCCGGGTTCAAGCTGCGCTTCTGTCAGCGTGGGCTGCGCGGCCGAGCGCCAGCGCTCAAGCGACCACCAGGGTGCTTCGGGTGTTGCGCGCTGGGCCGGCTGTCCCACCGCCGCTGCAAGGGGCTGCAGAGCCAACACAGCCGCTTTGGGATAGGCCTGTCGCAAGCGCGCTTCAGCAGCGCCCGGGTGACCCGCCCAGTCCAGCACCCGCTGCGGTTGCAACAAAATGATGGGCAAGCGGTCGGCCATGCGGCGCGCCACTTCCTGGTGCAGCCAGGGTGGCTCGGTTGCGGCCTGCAAACGCGCGCTGATGTGCAGCAGCGCGGTGGCATCCACCGTGCGGGCCGCAGGGCTTGAGTGGAACGCTGCGCTCACCTTGCGCGGTAGTCCAGATCGATCATTGAGCCCAGTATATTGAGCCGATGCCAGACCCTGACGCCCGCGCACCTGCCCACCCGCCCAGCGGCCGTTTGCCGCTGCCCAGCCTGTGCGAGGTGTGCCGCCAGTGGGGTCGCGCGCGTTTGTGCAGCGCCTGCCTGCAGCGCTTCGCACCCGCCGTGCCGCGCTGCGACCGTTGTGGTTTGCGTTTGGGCGTCATGGCGAACTTTTGCGGCGCTTGCCTGCACCAACCACCGCCCTTCACACGCACTGTGTGTGCCGTGGACTACCAGTTCCCCTGGGACGGCCTGATCACGGCTTTCAAGTTCCGCAGCCAGCCTGAACTGGCGCTGCCGCTGGCGCGCTGCATGGCCGCAGCGGTGCAGGCCAGCGCGGCCCTGCAGGCGCAACCGCTGCCGCAACCGCAAGTGCTGTTGCCCGTGCCGCTGGCCCCCGCCCGGCTGGCGCAGCGCGGCTACAACCAGGCCTGGGAACTGGCGCGCCGGCTGGGCCCGCTGCTGGGCGTGCCCGCATGGGCAAACTGGCTGTCGCGGCCCGTGGACACGGCGCATCAAATTGAACTCGGCCGGCAGCAGCGACAGCGCAATCTGCGCGCCGCGTTCCTGGCCGAACCCGCGCAGCGCGCCCGTCTGCGGGGTCTGCACGTGGCACTGGTGGACGACGTGATGACGACCGGTGCCACGGTGGGCGAAGCGGCCGCTGAGCTGCTGCGCGCCGGCGCCAGCCGGGTGGATGTGTGGGTGCTGGCCCGCACCGCCGAGCACCGCAGCGCCGAGCCGCCACGCAGCAGCCAACAAACGAGTGCTGCCGAAGGTGCGTGAAGCGTGTTCAACATCGTCCTCGTCCAGCCCGAGATTCCACCCAACACCGGCAACGTGATCCGCCTGGCGGCCAACACCGGCTGCACGCTGCACCTGGTCGAGCCTTTGGGTTTTTCAATGGACGACAAGCTGCTGCGGCGCGCGGGGCTGGACTACCACGAGACCGCCAGCGTCAAACGGCATGCCGACTGGGCGGCCCTGCTGGCCAGCGAAGCGCCCGCTGTTGATCGCTGTTTTGCTTTCACCACCCGTGCCAGCCGAAGCCTGCAACAAGCCCGCTGGCAGCCGGGCGACTGGCTGGTGTTTGGCAGCGAAACGGCCGGGCTGCCGGCAGCGCTGCGCCTGTGGTTTGCTGACCGCCAAACGGTGCGGCTGCCGATGCGCGCCGGCCAGCGCAGTTTGAACCTGAGCAACGCGGTGGCGGTGGCGGTGTTTGAAGGCTGGCGCCAGAACGGTTATGCGGGCGGTGTGTAGGGCGGTGGTGTGTAAGGAATAAGCGGGCCCATGCCGTCACTGCCACTGCCGCTGTGCGGTTCCCAGCCCTCAGCACGCACCTGGCGCGACATCAAACGAAGCACGGCGGCGTCTGGAGACAGCCGGTTTTGCAGCACGTCCACCACCGCCTCGGTGATCGGCATGTCCACACTCAATGCGCGCGCACGCTGCAGCACCACGGGTGCGGCCAGCACACCCTCAGCCACGTGGCCCAGCGACTGCAGCGCCTGCTGCAGCGTCTGCCCAGCCGCCAGCAACAGGCCCACGCGGCGGTTGCGCGACAGGTCACCCGTGGCCGTCAGCACCAGGTCACCCAGGCCCGACAGCCCCATGAAGGTTTCCAGGCGGGCACCCAGCGCCACGCCCAGGCCGGTCATCTCGGCCAGGCCGCGGGTGATCAGCGCAGCGCGGGCATTCAGCCCCGCCTGCGGCAGGCCATCGACGATGCCGGTGGCGATGGCGAGTACGTTTTTTACCGCACCGCCAACTTCCACACCCACCACGTCATCGGTGGTGTAAATGCGCAGTGAGGCACTGTGAAAAGCCTGCACGGCCGTTGCAAGCAAGGCCGCGCTGGCGCTTGCAACGACCACGGCAGTCGGCTGCCCCCGTGCCACTTCCAGCGCAAAACTCGGCCCCGACAGCACGCCGCAAGGCGCATGCGGCAGCAGACTGCGGGCCATCTCATGGCCCAGCGCGCCACTGCCGGCCTCAAAGCCTTTGCACAGCCAGAGCAGCGGCTGATCGCGGGCGCTGGCCACCAGTTGTTCCCGCAGGCCCGCCATCGGCGTGGCGATGACGCAGAGCCCTTGGCGGGCCTGCGCCAACGCGGCGGCATGGTCGGCTGTGAAACGCAATGCCGCAGGCAGCGGCACCTTCGGCAAATAACGTGTGTTCTGGCGCGTCGCCTGCAGCGCCGCAGCGTGTTCAGCGCTGCGCGACCACAACAGTACATCATGGCCCTGAGCCATCGCCGCTGCAGCCAGCGCGGTGCCCCAGGCACCAGCACCGAGCACCGCAATCTTCATCCGCCTGCGCCCGCCGCCAAACCGTAGCGCTCGCGTAAAAGTGAATGCCTGCGCAGGCGCCCGTGGGCAGCGTTAATTGGCGCCGGTGATGATGCGCGAGCCGCCGTTGTTTTGCGCTGCGGCCTGCTGCTGCTGGGCCTCGAACATGGCCTGGAAGTTGACTTCAGTCAGCAGAATAGGCGGGAAGCCGGCACGGGTGCAGACATCAGAAACGATGGCGCGCAGATAGGGGTAAATCATCTGCGGGCAGACGATGCTCAAGATGCCCTGGCGCTGCTCATCGGGAACGTTGCGAATCTCGAAAATGCCGGCCTGTTTGGCTTCCACCAGGAACAGCACCTTGTCCTT
>JAYUPP010000003.1:0-16009 GCA_043760045.1 Betaproteobacteria bacterium | reverse complement strand
GCCGCCCGCGCCGGTGTGTCCACCGGCACCGTGCGCACGCTGGAAAACACCGGCCTGGTGTCGGCCGATTCGCTGGTGCGCGTGGCCTTGACGTTGGGCCTGGCCAACACCCTGCAGCCGCTGTTCGAGTTGCCGCAGTTGTCCATTGCGCAGATGGAACGCGCTCAGCTTGCGCAGCGCCAGCGTGCACCGCGCCGGCGCCGCGCCTAACTTTCATGATGCGGGGCAACGCCTCGAGTCATGGAAGACTTCCACATCAATCATGAAAAAGCTAACCGTTCACTACAACGGTTATGGCCAGCACTGGTTGCTGGGCACGCTGGCGCAGAGCGGTGGCGCTTTGCTGTTCGAGTATTCGCAAGAGGCCCTGGCCCAGGGCCTGGAACTGTCTCCCCTGCAACTGAAGCTGCAGCCGCAGGCCCACGGCATGTTTCCCGCGCACCAGCAAGGGCTGCCGGGCCTGCTGGCCGACGCATTGCCCGACGGCTGGGGCCTGCTGCTGATGGACCGGGTGTTTCGCCAGCAGGGGCTGGACGCTGCGGCGGTGTCGCCGCTGCAGCGCCTGGCTTTCATCGGCCACCGCGCCATGGGCGCCCTGAGTTTCGAGCCCGCAGCACCCTGGGCGCATACCGACGAAGCCCACAGCCTGTTGGCTTTGGCGCGGCAGACCCAACAGGTGCTGGCGGGGCAGGGTGCAGACGTCCTGCGGCAGCTGGCCTGGCTGGGCGGCTCGCCGCAGGGCGCGCGGCCGAAGGTGCTGGTGCAGTTGCACCCGCTGACGGGGGAAATCAGCAGCGGGCCTGCTGAAGAAGTGCCGGACGGCAGTGAACCCTGGCTGGTGAAGTTTCCGGCCCAGGGCGAACACCCGGAGGCCTGTGCGGTGGAAGCGCTTTACGCCGAACTGGCACGCCAGTGCGGGCTGGAAATGCCCAACACCCGCCACTTTGAACTGGGCCCCCGGCTGGCTGCGTTTGGCGCCCAGCGCTTCGACCGCGCAGCCGGCCAACGGGTGCCCGTGCACACACTGGCGGGTGCGCTGCATGCGGATTTCAGGCTGCCCGGCGCGGTGGACTACACCACATTCCTGCGCGTCACGCGTCTGTTCACCCGTGACGAACGCGAAGTGCACAAGGCCTTTGAACGCGCCGCTTTCAACGTGCTGTTTCACAACCGCGACGACCATGCCAAGAACCTGTCTTTCCGCCTGGGGCGCGACCGCCGCTGGCGCCTGGCGCCGTGTTACGACTTGACGTTTTCAGCCGGCGCCGGCGGTGAACATGCGATGGATGTGTGCGGCCATGGCCGCCACATCACCCGCGCGCACTTGTTGCAGTTGGCCCGCCAGGGCGGGCTGGATGCAGGCTTTGCAGAGCAGGTGCTGGACCGGCTGGCCAGCGTGGCCCAAGGGCTGCGCGCCCAGGCCCAAAGCTGGCCGCTGCGCAGGGCCACAGTGGCCCGGCTGGTGGCAGCGGTGAGCGGCAATCTGGCGCTTTGGGCGTGACGGCCGACTGCAACAGCAAGTGTGGGAAGGGCGCCTAACGGCCCGCGCACGGCAGGCCGGAACAACGAAGCCTCGGCGTTACCTGGGCGTGATGCTGGCGCCGCTGGTGCAGGTGACGGCCCACAAGGCGCTGTACCCCCGCGCACTGCATGTTCAGGCCTGTTGGCAGATCAGCTTTTACAACTTGTTCATCGTGGCCGGCGCGCTGACCGCCCAACTTGAAGGGGGCGGGGCAGGGTACTGATCGGTTGCGGATGAAGGCATCCGTACCGCACGGCAATTCAAGCTCGCTTCAAATCCCATAATCTGCACCATGAACGCCGTACCTCTAATCGACCCAGCCTGCCGCGTGGTGCAGCGCGCATGCGGGCAGGAGTCGGACGGGGCCGACACTCACCCCCGCCTCGCGGGACCATGACGCGCCGCACGACGCTACATGCCCACCCTTGATTGGCTGAACCGCGATGCGGCTTTTGTCGCCGCAGGCGCCGTGCCCTACCGTCTGCTTCAGCCCGTTTCAACGCACGGCGACGGCGGCGCCCACAACCTGCTGGTGCAAGGCGACAACCTGCAAGCGCTGAAGGCCCTGCTGCCGCTGTACCGCGCGCAGGTGAAGTGCATCTTCATCGACCCGCCCTACAACACCAAAAGTGCGTTTGAGCACTACGACGACAACCTGGAGCATTCGCAGTGGTTGTCGATGATGCTGCCGCGTTTGCAATTGCGGCGCGAGTTCTTGCGTGAAGACGGCAGCATCTGGGTAACGATTGACGACAACGAGGGGCATTACCTCAAGGTGTTGATGGATGAGGTGTTTGGGCGGGCGAACTTCGTGGCCACCATCGCCTGGGAGAAGGACAAGGGCGGCCGCGGTGACGCCGACATCTCAACATCGCAAGACATGGTTTTAGCGTTTGCAAAACACCGCAAAACTTGGGCCACAACGCGCAACCTGATTGAGCGCACGGCAGTTCAAGCAGGTCGCTTTCGCAACCCAGACAACGATCCGCGTGGACCTTGGCGGCAAGGCGACGACGGCACTGCAAAGAGCGGCACGGAGAAACAGCGCTTTCCAATTACTCTGCCTTCGGGCCGTGTTGTCAAACCCAAGCAGGGTCGCTACTGGGCATTCTCCGAAGACACATTCGCTATCGCGCGCGCTGAACACCGTGTGTACTTCGGAAAAAACGGGGATCGACTTCCGCTCATCAAGCGGTACGCCGACGTGGTTCGTGAGGGCGTGGCACCTCGCACCTGGTGGCCGGCGGAAGAGGCCGGCACGAATCAGAGCGCCAAGCGCGACCATCTTTCCAAACTGCTGCCAGACATCGAACCTTTCGCAACACCCAAACCGGAAGAATTGCTGAGTCGCATCGTCCATATATCCACCAACCCCAACGACCTCATCCTCGACAGCTTCCTCGGCAGCGGCACCACCGCCGCTGTGGCCCACAAGATGGGCCGGCGCTGGATCGGCATAGAAATGGGCGACCACGCCGCCACCCACTGCCTGCCGCGGCTTGAAAAGGTGCTGGCCGGCGAACAAGGCGGCATCAGCGCGGCGGTAGGCTGGCGGGGCGGTGGTGGCTTTCGCTTCTTTCGCCTGGGTGAAACAGTGTTCGACGCTGCCGGCCGCATCAACCCCGGCGTGCGTTTTGCGGCGCTGGCGGCGTTTGTTTGGCAACAGGAAACCCGCAGTGCCTTCGCACAACCGGCACCCGGCACACCGCTGATCGGCGTGTTTGAGGGTGCGGCCATCTACCTGCTCTACAACGGCATCTTGGGCGACCGCCGGCCTGAAGGCGGCAACGTGCTGACGCTGGCGGTGTTGCAGGCGCTGAAGGCGCTGGCCGCTGCCGACGGCGCACCGCACACCGGCCCCAAAGTGGTCTACGGTGAAGCCTGCCGCCTCGGCCCGGCGCGCCTGGCAGCCGAGGGGTTGGTGTTCAGGCAGGTGCCTTACGAATTGGGGGCGACGTGAACGTGAACACGGCCGATGCGCTGACTCAGCTGGACGCCTGGCGCGCCATGCCGGCCGAAACCGAGTGGCTGGAGTTCAAGGCGGCCCGCCAGCAGTTCGACTTGGACGACTTCGGCCGCTACGTTTCTGCCTTGGCCAACGAGGCCAACCTGGCCGGGCGTGACGCGGGCTGGCTGGTGTTCGGCGTGGTGGACGGGCGCGACCCCAGCTCGGGCTTGCGGCCGGTGTGCGGCAGCCGTTTTGCGACCGATGCCGGCCACCGCAACGACATCAAACGCCGCGTGGCCGAGGGCACATCACCAGCGGTGTCGCTGGCCGAGCCTTTGGAGGCACACCACCCTGACTGCGCATCCGGCAGCCGGGTGCTGATGTGGCGCGTGCCCGCAGCGCCTGCAGGCATTCCAGTGGCGTGGCGCGGGCATTTCTACGGGCGCGACGGTGAGGCGCGCGGCGCCCTGGCGCTGCACGAGTTGGAGACCATTCGCGTGCAGTCGGCCCAGCGGGACTGGTCTGCGGTTTGCGTCGAAGGCGGCTGGCACGCGTTGGATGCCGCTGCTCTGGCCCGGGCACGCCAGCTGTACGGGCGCCGGCACGCTGTGCACGCCCACGTGTTGGCCGAATTGGATCGCTGGGACGACCGCGAACTGGTGCATCAACTGCGCCTGGCGCGTGGCGGGCAGCTCACCAAGGCCGCTTTGTTGCTGCTGGGCACGCCCGAGGCCGCGGGCTTGCTGGGCGGCCCGCGCCCGCGCTTGAGCTGGGTGCTGCATGACCACGCAGAGCAGATCGTCACGCACCAGCATTTCGAGCTGCCGCTATTGACGGCGCTTGACAGCCTGGTGGCCCGCATCCGCATCATCGATGTGCCGCTGCTGCCCCCTGGGCAGCTGGCGCCTTTGAACTTGCCGAACTACGACGACTGGGTGCTGCGCGAGGCCCTGCACAACTGCGTGGCGCACCAGGACTACCAGCAGGGCGGCAGGGTGCGGGTGACCGAGTCACCCGCTGCCTTGACGTTTTTCAACCTGGGCGCGTTCTTGCCCGGCTCGGTGGACAGGGTGTTGCGCGGGCAGCAACCCGAGCAGCGCTATCGCAACGCCTGCCTGGCCGACGCGATGGTGGAGCTGGACCTGATCGAAACCATCAACAGCGGCGTGCCCAAGATGTACCGGGTGCAGCGCGAACGCTTCTTCCCGCTGCCTGACTTCGACTTGGCGCACGAGCCCGCGTCGGTTTCGGTCAAGGTCTACGGCAAAGTCATAGATCCCAACTACGTGCGTGCGTTGATGCTGGATACCGCACTGACGCTGGAACAGGCGATACAGCTGGATCGGGTTCAAAAAGGTTTGCGCATTGATACAGCCTGGGCGAAGACCTTGCGCGCGCGTGGGCTGGTAGAGGGGCGCCTGGCCCGCCTGACGGTGTCTGCCACGGTGGCTGCGATGACTGGGCACGAGGTCGAGTACGTCGACCAAAGCGGGCTGGACGGCGAACATTTCAAAGCCCTCGTGCGCAAGCTTCTGGCCACGGGCCCGCAACCGCGCACGAAGATTGATGCGTTGCTGATGCGCAAGCTGCCCGGGACTTTGGCCAAGGATGCTGAGCGCAAGGACTACATCAGGCGCCTGTTGCAAGAGATGCGCGAGGCGGGGCAGATTGTCAATGTGGGCAAGGCTACGCGGGGCGCGCTGTGGGCGCTGGGCCATGATTGATGAGCCGGGGAGTTCTGCCAATCGTGTTTGCCAGCGACCAAACGGCTGCCAATAAATCGCCTAAGCCAATGATTTACAACAAGTTTTTTTCCTCCAATCGTTTTGGCTGGTGCCAATTGCCGCCAATCAAACGGTAGCCATGACCGCCCTCACACTCAAAACCTATCAAACCCAGGCGCTGGACAGCCTGGCGCGTTTTCTGAAGGCGGGGCGCAACACAGGCGTGCTGCCGCTGGCCTGGGCGCAGGAGATGCAGCGCCAGCAAGAAGGTGAGCCCGACGCACGCACTCAAGCGCCCTACCGGGAACAGCCCTTTGGTGACACACCTTGTGTCTGCCTGCGCATCCCCACCGGCGGCGGCAAAACGCTGCTGGCCTCGCACGCCATCGCGCTGATGGCGCGCACCTGGCGGCAGGCTGACTTTCCAGTGGTGCTGTGG
Source organism: Betaproteobacteria bacterium (assembly GCA_043760045.1). Lineage (GTDB taxonomy): Bacteria > Pseudomonadota > Gammaproteobacteria > Burkholderiales > Burkholderiaceae_C > Rubrivivax. Next base: position 10,376 of record JAYUPP010000003.1, on the reverse strand, counting down.
CTGGTGCCTTCCACCACCATCCGTGACCAAACGCTGCTGGCTTTGCAGCAGCCCGGCCACGCCTACCGCGCCGCGCTGGAGGCCGCGTACGGCCCGGCGCTGATGGTGCTGGACCTGGATGCCGCACCCACCATCGCCCCCCAAGACCTGGGGCACAAGGCCGTGGTGCTGGTGGCCACCATGCAGAGTTTTCGGGTGCGCAACACCAAGGGCCGCAACGTGTACGCCTTCAGCGAAGATTTCGATGCGCACTTTGCACATTTCAAAAGCATCGGGGCCAACCTGGCGGGGCTGGAAAAGGTGGAGGCCTCCGACCTGGCCGCCGAGCCAGGCCAGGGCTTTCTGACCCACGCCGACCTGGGCCGTGTCAAGCATTCGCTGGCCAACCTGTTGGCGCTAACCGGCCCGCTGGTGGTGATAGATGAAGCCCACAACGCCCAGACCGACACCACCTTCGAGACCTTGAAGCGTGTGGCGCCCAGCGTCATTCTGGAACTGACTGCCACGCCGGTGCCACGCAAGACCAACGTGCTGTACAGCGTGAGCGCACGCGAACTGCAGGCCGAAGACATGGTCAAGCTGCCGGTGATGCTGGCCGAACACAAAGCCTGGCCTGAAGCCGTGCGCGACGCCGTGCTGCGCCGGCAGCATCTGGAAGCTGAGGCCGCACATGAATCACGTTATGTACGCCCCATCGTGCTGTTTCAGGCGCAGGACAAAACCGGCCTTGTACCGCCGGCAGTGCTGCGCCAGCACCTGCTGGACGAAAAGTTCGCCACCGACGCTGAAATCGTCATTGCCACCGGTGACCAGCGCGGCTTGGACGGGCTGAACCTGTTTGACTCGGCCTGCCGGGTGCGCTACGTCATCACCGTGGAGGCGCTGAAAGAAGGCTGGGACTGCTCTTTCGCCTACGTGCTGTGTTCTTTGCAGAACGTGCGCTCGGGCAAGGATGTGGAACAACTGCTGGGCCGTGTGCTGCGCATGCCCTACGCCGTGCGGCGCAAGAGCCCGGCACTGAACCGGGCCTATGCGCATGTGGTGGCGCGCAGCTTTTCTGAGGCCGCTTCGGCGCTGGTGGACCGCATGGTGTCGGGCATGGGTTTTGATGTCTTAAACGCCGCCGCCGTGGTACTGCCCGACCCCGGTGTGCCGGGGCTGTTTGACGATGAAACTGCAGTAGCGCAAACACCGCCGGTGCCCGTGTTGACGCTGAGCTTGAGCGCTGCTGCAGCCGTGGCGCTGCAGGGCGAACCCGACGTGCTGGTGGCACTGCCGGGCGCCGACTCTGAAGCACCAACGCTGCGTGTGGCAGGCGAGGTGTCAGACGCGCTGCTGGGCCGCGTGCTGGCGGCGTTGCCACCCACTGAGCACGCCGTCATCACCACGCAGGTGCAGCAGCACAACCACCGCATCCGCGCGGCCCGTGCGCCGGCACAGCGCGGCGTGTCTTTTGCGCCTGTGCCGCGCTTGTGTGTGGGCTCGTGTGTGGGCATGGCAAGCACGCAAGGCGAGCTGCAGCTTTTCGAGCGCGAGACACTCAGCGAGATCGTCAACTTCGATCTGCTGCGCAGCGACCCGCGGCCCGACCTGCCCGGCTTCAAGCTGGTGGAGCAGAGCGACCTGTTCGAGATTTACGTCAACAACGCCCGGCTGGAACTGCGCCAAGCGCAGGACGCTGCCCAACTGCCGCTGGACAACGTGCCCAGCGCGGGCAGCGAAGACGACCTGGTGCATTGGTTGGTGAAGACCTTGATGCGCAACACGCTGACCGAGCGTGCGCTGCGGGCTTGGGTGTCGTCATTGGTGGGGCGTTTGCGGCAGGAATATGGGCTGTCACTGACCGGCCTGCTGCGTGCCCGCCACGGGTTGGTGCAAGCTGCATTGCAGCGCCTGGACGACCTGGAATCACAAGCCCGCCGGCGCGGTTTTGAGCAGCTGACGCTGCTGTCGGCAGCTGGTTTTCACGCAACGGGCAGTGGCACCGGCGGCTGGACCTTGGGCACGTCACCCCACTGGCAGTTTCACTACATGCCCGGGCAGTACCCGGCAAGGCATGTGTATGCGGGGCGCTGGCGCTTTGGCAAACATTATTTTGAAGACATACACGCGCTGAAGTCACAAGGCGAAGAGTTTGAGTGCGCCCGCATGCTTGACACGCTGCCCGAGCTGAAACACTGGGTGCGCAACATCGAACGCCAGCCGCAGTTCAGCTTCTGGCTGCCCACGGCCACTGACTACTTCTACCCCGACTTCGTGGCCGAACTGAACGACGGGCGTCTGCTGGTGGTTGAATACAAGGGCGATGCCTATGCGACGAATGACGACTCGCGCGAGAAGCGCGCGGTGGGCGCAGCATGGGCTCGGGCCAGCGGTGGCAAGGCGCTATTCCTGATGGCCGAGAAGCTGGTTGGTGGGTTGGACGTGTTGGCGCAAGTGCGGCACGCCCTGGTCTGACGATGGCTCGCGGGTGACCGCGTGTACATCACGCCGCCGCCCGGTAGCCCCTCGGAATGGCCGCCAGCAACCGCTTCGTGTAGTCCTCGCGCGGCGCGGCCAAGATCTGCGCGGCGCTGTTCTGTTCCACCACCACGCCGTCTTTCATCACCAGCACCTCGTCGCTGATGAAACGCACCACTGCCAGGTCGTGGCTGATGAAGACATAGCTCAGGCCGAATTCGTCTTGCAGGTCTTTCAGCAGGTTCAGCACCTGGGCCTGCACGCTGACGTCCAGCGCTGATACGGCTTCGTCCAACACCAGCACCTCGGGGTTCAGCGTCAGGCAGCGCGCGATCGCGACACGTTGACGTTGCCCACCGCTGAATTCATGCGGATATTTGCCAAAAGCGCGGCCGTCCAGACCCACTTTTTCAAGCAGGCTGCGCGCGCGCTGTTCGCGGTCTTGGGTGCCGCTGCCAATGCCGTGGATGACCATCGGCTCCAGCAGCGTCTGGCCGATGGTGAAGCGCGGGTTCAGGCTGGCATACGGGTTCTGAAACACGATCTGGATGCGGCGGCGCATCAGCAGCCGTTCAGCGGCGCTGATCTTCAGCAGGTTTTTGCCGTCAAAGATGACCTCGCCGGCCTCGGGCCCGCGGTTGGGTTCGTGCAGGCGCAGCAGCGCCAGGCCCATCGTCGTTTTGCCCGAGCCCGATTCACCCACCACGCCCAGCGTGTGGCCGCGCTTCAGCTGGAAGTTCACGTTCTGCACGGCCTTGAATTCGCGCCGGCCGAACACACCTTGCTTCAACCAGAAGCTCTTGGCCAGCGAACGCACTTCCAGCACCACTGGTGCGTTAGGGTCTTTAGCTTTCGATTGCGTTTGTGATGCCTGCCCCGCAGCACTTTCTGAATGTCCGCCTGCAGCGGCGATGTGATCATCAATCACCATCAGCCGCGCCGGGTTGCCTTCCAGGCTGGGCCTGCAGGCCAGCAGCGCTTTGGTGTAGTTGTCTTGCGGGCGCTCAAAGATATCGGCCACCACGCCTTGTTCGCGAAAGATGCCGTGGCGCATCACCACCACACGGTCTGCTATTTCGCCCACCAGGCCCAGGTCGTGGCTGATGAACAGCACGCTCATGCGGTGGCTGGTTTTCAGCTTGCCGAGCAGCTCAAGAATCTGGCGCTGAATGGTCACGTCCAGCGCCGTGGTGGGCTCATCGGCGATCAACAGTTTGGGCTCGCAGGCCAGCGCCATCGCAATCATCACGCGCTGCTGCTGACCACCGCTCATTTCATGCGGGTAACTGGCCAGACGGCGTTTGGGTTCGGGGATGCCCACTTCATGCAACAGTTCTTCGGCGCGTTTCAGCGCCGCTGACTTTGACAGGCCCATGTGTTTCTGCAGCGGTTCACAAAGCTGCTGCGCCACGCTGAACACCGGGTTCAGTGAACTCATCGGGTCTTGAAACACGCAGGCAATTTCTTTGCCGCGCAGGGCCTGCAATTCGGGCATGCTGGCTTGCAGCAGGTCTTTGCCTTGCCACAAAATTTTGCCGCTGCGCAACGCGTTGTCGGGCAGCAAATTCAGCACGCTCATCGAGGTGACGCTTTTGCCCGAACCCGATTCACCCACCAGCGCCACGGTGCTGTTTTCGGCGATGTCGAAGCTGACACCCTTTACCGCTTCGGCGAGCACGCCCCGGCCCATGCGGAAGGCGACTTTCAGGTCTTGGATGGACAGCAACATGGATGTCATAGCGCCCCCTTGACGCTTCGCGTCGTCCCCCCGAGGGGGAGCAAGCGCCTCCGGAACGGCCGCGCGGCGCTCACTCCAGCCCCCGCAATTTGGGGTCGAGCGCATCGCGCAGCGCGTCGGCCATCAATGAAAACGCAGTCACAAAAACCGCCATGAACAGCGTGGCCGCCACCAGCTGCCACCAGTGGCCCAGGATCAATTCACTCTGCGCTTCAGCCAGCATCGTGCCCCAGCTCACCTGGTCCACGCGCACACCCAGGCCCAGGTAAGACAAGATCACTTCGCTCTTGATGAAACCCACCGTCAAAAGGCCCATGCGCACCAGCACCACGTGGCTCACGTTGGGCAAGATGTGGCGGAACATGCGGCTGGCATTCGATGCGCCGATGGCTTCTGCGCTGCGCACATATTCGCGGCTGCGGTGTTTGATGAATTCGGCGCGCACCTGGCGGTACATGCCGGTCCAGCCCGTCAACGCCAGGATGATGACCACACTCTGCACGCCGCGCCCGGCCACCGCTGCAAAAGCGAAGATGAGCAGGATGTTGGGGATGGACTCAAAAACGTTGTAAATCCATTCCAGGAAGTCGCCCACCTTGCCGCCGAAATAGCCGCCGTAAGCGCCCAGCAGCGTGCCCAGCACGGTGGCGCACAAAGCCGCCATCACGCCGACAAAGACGCTGATCTCGGTGCCCTTCACGGCCTTTTGCAGCACGTCGCGGCCCAGGCGGTCACCGCCGAAAGGCAGGGTTTCAGACTTCACGGTTTCTGTCGTTTGAAAGGCCTTCGCGCGTTCTTCCCATTCTTTGTAGCGCGGCGCCAGCGGGTCGATGTCGCTCAGGTCCACATTCGGGCCCTTCGGCGTTTCAATGGCACCCACCGCTTGCGGCGCGGCCGGGCCCATGAAGGTGGGCGGCGCGTTCGGCACGCCCACTTCGGTCTGCCAGTTTTTGGCGACCAAACCCAGCCCCGACAGGATGATGAGCAAGATGAACGCGGCCACGATGCAGAGCGACACCAACCCCACCCGGTCGCTCTTGAAGCGGCGCCAGGCGGCTGCCCAAACGCCTTCGCTCCTTTGCAGCGCGCTGCCGCCTGCGCTGTCGGCTGAAACGGTGGTGGCGATAGTCACTTCAGCACCACCCGTGGGTCAGCCACTTTGTAAGCTATGTCGGTCAACAAATTGATGACCATGGTCAGCACCGCCAGATAAATGGTGACCGCCTGGATGACCGGAAAGTCGCTGCGGTTTACCGCCAGCAGCACCTCGCGGCCGATGCCGGGGATGCTGAAAAAAACCTCGATCAAAAAGCTGCCGACAAAGATGCCTGGCAGCAGCAGCCCGATGTTGGTCAAGATGGGAATCATCGCGTTGCGCAGCACATGTTTGAACAGCACCACACCTTCGGTCAGGCCCTTGGCGCGGGCGGTGCGCACGTAGTCTTGCCCCAGTTCGTCCAGCAAAAAACTGCGGTACAGGCGCATTTGTGGCGCGATGCCCACCATCACCGCCAGCAGCACCGGCAGCGGTGCGTAAGTGATGAGGTTCGTCCACAAGCTGTCGCTCCAGCCCTGCACCGGAAACCAGCCCAGCTGGAAGCCAAACACATATTGGCCAATGATCACGTAAACCAAAAAGCTGATGGAAAGTGCAATCGTCGTGACGACCATGAGCAAGCGGTCGGTCAGGCTGCCCCGGCGGTAGGCCACCCACATCGCGATGGGCAGCGCCAGCAGCACGTCCAGCACCAAGATGGGAATCATCACCGTCAGCGTGGCCGGCAGGCGCGTGGCAAACAAATTGCTCACCGCTTCATTGGTAGCCCAGCTTTTGCCCCAGTCGAAGGTGAGGATCTGTTTGACGAAGATCCACAGCTGCACCCACACCGGCTCGTCCAGGCCCAGCTGCTGGCGGATGGCCTTGATCTGGTCGGCGCTGGCGTTTTGCCCGCCCAGAATTTCAGCCGGGTCGCCGCCGAAATATTTGAAGAGGAAAAACACCAGCAGCACCACCCCCGCCAGCGTGGGGATCATTTGCCACAGGCGGCGTATCAGGTAGGCGGCCATGGGTGTTGGGGTTTTTTGGGGGCCGCAGCGGTGCGTGGCGCCGGGGGCCCGAGGTTGAAGTGGTTCTGGTTGCTTTGGGGTCGTCTGCAGTGGGGGCGAGTGTAGGGGCCGTGTCCAAACACAGCGGCCGGTGCTTTCCCCCTGGGCCCTGCAGGCGGCCAGCAAGCCGTCAGCAAGCAGTGTGCAAGCAGTGTGCCCGCAACAACTCTAGACTTGTCGCTTCTATCGCGCCGCGCCTGCTTTGTGCGCACAGCCCCATGCGTTTTGTAGTGCTTTCGCTGTTCTTGAGCTGCTTGCTGAGCCTGGCGCTCGGCACGGCCCCGGCTGCGGTACAAGCAGCTTCGGCGAACACGCAGTCAACCACGGCTGAGCAGCCACCCAAAGTGCTGCGTGTGGCCTTCACTGCCAGCGAGAGCGGCTTCGACCCGGCGCAGATTTCAGACGTGGTCTCGGCCGCCATCGTCGGCAGCCTGTTTGATGCGCTGCTGACGTACGACTACCTGGCACGCCCGGCGCGCCTGAAACCCAACACGGCGGTGGCCCTGCCCGAGGTGCTGGACAACCACACGCGTTTTGTTTTTCGCATCAAGCCGGGCATTTATTTCAGCGACGACCCGGCGTTCAAAGGCCAGCGGCGCGAACTGGTGGCCGCCGACTACGTCTACAGCATCAAGCGTTATTACGACCCTGCGGTGCGCAGCCCGTCGCTGTTTCACTACCAGGGTGCGGGCTTGTTGGGTTTGACTGAATTGCGGCAGAAGGCGCTGGAGACAAAAACACCGTTCCCCTACGACACCGAAGTGGAAGGCGTGCGCGCGCTGGACCGCTACACGCTGCAAATCCGCGTCGCAAAGCCGGCGCCGCGCCTGCCTTTTGTGCTGGCCACACCGGGGTTGAGTGGCGCCGTGGCGCGCGAAGTGATTGAGGCCGACCCGGCGCGCAGCATGCAGCGCCCAGTGGGCACGGGGCCCTTCAAACTGGGTGCCTGGCGGCGCGGTTCACGCATCGTGCTGGAACGCAACGCGCTGCACCAGCACACGGTGCACGACGAACAGCCTGCGGCCAGCGACGCCACAGGCCAGGCCATCGCGCAGCAAATGCGGGGCAAGAAGCTGCCGCTGGTGGACCGGGTGGAAGTGGCCATCATCGAAGAAGCGCAGCCACGCTGGCTGGCTTTCCTGAACGGTGAACTCGACTTGCTGAATGTGCCGCCGGAATTTGTCACCATGGCCGCGCCCCACGGCGTGCTGGCACCCAACCTGGCCAAACGCGGTGTGCAGATGAGCCGTGTGGTCAACCCCACCACGCGCCATGTTTACTTCAACATGGACCATCCGATGGTGGGCGGCTACACCGCAGAGCGGGTGGCGCTGCGCCGCGCGCTGGCGCTGGCCTACAACACGCCGCGTGAAATAACGCTCATGCGCCACGGCCAGATGCTGGCGGCACAAAGTGTGCTACCACCACAAGTCAGCGGCTACAACGCGCAGTTCAAGTCTGACATGAGCGTTTACGACCCCATCCGCGCCAAGGCCCTGCTCGACCTGGCGGGTTACACCGACAAAAACGGTGACGGCTGGCGCGACCAGCCCGACGGCACGCCGCTGGTGCTGGAATTGACCACCGAACCCAGCCAACTGGCGCGCCAGTGGCAGGGGCACTGGAAAACGGCGATGGACCACATCGGCGTGAAGATCAACTTCCGCATCGGTGCCTGGCCCGAAAACATCAAAGCCAGCCGCGCCGGCAAACTGATGATGTGGACCACAGGCTGGAGCGCCGCCATTCCCGATGGCAGTTATTTCATGGACTTGCTGTACAGCGCCAACAAAGGCCAAAGCAACGCGTCGCGTTTTTCACTGCCGGCCTTTGACACGCTGCACGAGCAGCAGCGTGTGCTGCCCGACGGTCCCGAGCGCGACGCCCTCATCGAACAAGGGCTCAAGCTCAGCCTGGCCTACATGCCCTACAAAGCCAGCGGCCACGACATCAACACGTGGCTGATGCAGCCGCGTGTGCGTGGTTACGTGCCGCACCCTTTCATGCGTGATTTCTGGCGCCATGTGGACGTGCACGACAGCCGGCCGGCGCCCTGAACCTGAGGACTTTTGAAGATGAATTTGCACCGCCTTTTTTGCCGCTGTCTGTGCCGTTATCTGTGCCGCTGTCTGTGCCGTTATCTGTGCCGCTGTCTGTGCCGCTGTCTGCCCCGCTATTCGCACCGCACACTGCTCGGCTTCAGCCTCGCCGCGGCGGCGCTGATCGCGCTGCCCCTGCAGGCCCGAACCGCCCCCGCCGCAGCGCCGCTCAAAACCCTGCGCTACGCTTTTTTGATTGCCGAAACCACCTTTGACCCAGCGCAGATCACCGACCTGTATTCGCGCACGGTGGCGGCCGGCATCTTTGACAGCCTGCTGGAATTTGAGTTCCTGGCGCGGCCCTTTCGCGTCCGCCCCAACACCGCGGTGGCGCTGCCCGAGGTGGCTGACAACTTCAAGACCTTCACCTTCAAGATCAAGCCCGGCATCTTCTTCGCCGACGACCCGGCGTTCAAAGGGCAAAAACGCGAGCTGACGGCCGAAGACTACGTTTACAGCGTGAAGCGCCATTACGACCCGCGCTGGAAAAGCGGCAACCTTTACGTGTTGGAAAGCGCCAAGATTCTGGGCCTGAGCGAGCTGCGCAAGAAGCTCATCAACGAGAAGAAGCCCTTCGATTACGACGTTCCGGTAGAGGGCCTGAAAGCACTCGACCGCTATACCCTGCAAGTCAAGCTGGGCACGCCGTCACCGCGCTTTCTGAACAACATTGCCGACAGCAGCTTCACCGGCGCGCTGGCACGCGAGGTGGTGGAGTTTTACGGCGACAAGATCGGCGAACACCCGGTGGGCACCGGCCCCTACATGCTGAAAAGCTGGAAGCGCAGTTCACGCATCGTGCTGGCCAAAAACCCGGGCTACCGCGAGGTGTTCTACAACGAAGAAGCGCCTGCCGGCGACGCCCGGCTGCAGGCGGTGGCGCAGCAGTTCAAAGGCAAGAGACTGCCTTTGCTGGACGAAGTGCAGATCGCCATCATCGAAGAACCGCAACCACGCTGGTTGAGCTTCTTGAACCAGGAAGCCGATGTGCTGGACCAGCTGCCTTTTGAGTTTGCGCCCACCGTGTTGCCCCACAACAAACTGGCACCGCACCTGGCCAAAAAAGGCATACATCTAGAGCGTTATGCACGCGCCGATGTGTCGTACAGCTACTTTGCCATGGAGCACCCCGTGGTGGGCGGTTATGAGCCCCAGAAGGTAGCGCTGCGCCGGGCCATCAGTTTGGCGGTGGACGTGGAACGCGAGATTCGGCTGGTGCGCCGTGGCCAGGCCATTCCTTCACAAGGCCCGGTAGCGCCGCAGACCTGGGGTTACGACCCGACCTTCAAAACCGAGATGGGTGAATTCAACCGCGCGCGCTCCAAGGCACTGCTGGACCTGCACGGTTATGTGGACAAAAACGGCGACGGCTGGCGCGACCAGCCCGACGGCCAGCCGCTGCTGCTGGAATACAGCACCAGCCCCGACCAGCAAAGCCGCCAGCTCAACGAGCTGTGGAAAAAGAACATGGACGCCATCAACATCAAGATCGAATTCAAGGTGGCGAAGTGGCCCGAGAACCTGAAGGCCAGCCGTGCCGGCAAGTTGATGATGTGGGGTTCCGGCTGGGTTGCCGGCGCACCCGACGGCGACACCTTCCTGGCGCTGGGCTACGGCCCCAACAAGGGCGGCGCCAACCATGCCCGCTTCAACCTGCCGGCCTACAACACGCTGTATGAGAAGCAGCGCGAATTGCCCGACGGGCCCGAGCGCATGGCGCTGATGAAAGAAGCGCAGCGGCTGGTGGTGGCTTATGCGCCCTACAAAGTGCACGTGCACCGCGTCTTCAACGACCTGACGCAGCCCTGGGTGAAGGGCTACAGCCGCAACATCTTCGTGCGCGACTTCTGGAAGTATGTGGACGTGGACGCCGTGCAGCGCCAGCAGGCGCTGGGGGCGGCGCCATGAGGACTTTGCTGTTTGCGTTTTGTCTGGCCGCGCTGCTGGCCTGCGCGCCGTCTGGGGCGCAAACC
>JAYUPP010000002.1:0-5603 GCA_043760045.1 Betaproteobacteria bacterium | reverse complement strand
CTTGCGCGCGCCGAGCCAGTGCGTGCCAGCGTTGCGCCAGCCAGGGCCTGGCCGCTTCGGCGCCCAGCACCTGAAGTGCAGCAGCCGACACGCTGCCGGCCAGTTTTTCGTGCGCCTGCACGGCAGCGCTGTGGTGTGGCAATGCGGTGGGCGCTTGCGCGCGTTCTTCGTCCAGGGCTTGCAGCAGCACGCCCGCACTGCCCAGATGGCGGTCGTCCGGGAACAACTCTTCCAGCTCGGCCAACGCCTGTGCGGTTTGCGCCAGCGCACCCACACACAGCGCCTCAGCCAGGCGGTTGAGCAGCACCCGGTCGCGGCTGTCGGCAAAGATGTCAAGCTGCTGCATGGTGGGTGGTGTTTGCGGGATGGCCACAATTGTCTGTCAGCAGACTTGGTGCAGCGCACCACCTCATGCTCATCCCGTAACGCGTACCTGTGCAGCCAACGCAGGATCGATATGCTGGAGCAGCACGAAGAACGGCGGACGACAAAGCAGGGCATGGCACACTGCACAGGACTCTGATCTGGGTCGAAAAGAGACTGTCCCGCAAAGAGCTTCTGTCCAAGATTCCAGGGTGACAGCTTCCCCGGCCCACCGAGCTGCTTGATCAAATTCTGGCCAAGGAACATCCGGATTTGTGGCGATGACTCAAAGACCCCCGCCCAGCACGTCGCGCCGGCATCGCCAGCGACAGAAAAAGCGGGTATCAAAGCGGGTATGAAACGTGGGTCACGCACAAGACGCCCAACGGTATTGAACGGAATAGAACGCCCATGCTGCTGATGATCGACAACTACGACAGCTTCACCTTCAACCTGGTGCAGTACTTCGGTGAGCTGGGTGAAGACGTGCGGGTGTTTCGCAATGACGAGATCACGCTCGAGGGCATATCCGGACTCCAGCCCGACTGCCTGGTGCTGTCGCCCGGCCCCTGCACCCCCGCCGAGGCCGGCATCTGCGTGGCCGCCATTCAGCACTTCATGGGCAAATTGCCGCTGCTGGGGGTGTGCCTGGGCCACCAGGCCATCGGCGCTGCACTGGGCGGCGTTGTGACGCGGGCGCGGGTGCAGATGCACGGCAAGGCCAGCGTCATCAGCAACGACGGGCGCGGTGTTTACGCAGGCCTGCCGGCGCAGTTTTCGGTCATCCGTTACCACTCGCTGGCGATTCAGCGCGCCACGCTGCCAGCCGTGCTTGAGGTGACATCGAGCACCGCAGACGGCGAAATCATGGGCGTGCGACACCGTGAATTGGCCCGCACTGCCACGCCGCTGGAAGGGGTGCAATTTCACCCCGAGTCGATCCTGAGCGAGCAGGGCCACGCGCTGTTGCGCAACTTTTTGCGCATGGGTGCGCACCAGGCTTTGGCCGCTTGAAACCGCAGGTCTCAATGTGGAAGTGTTCCATGATTCGGGGCGCTGCCCCGCATCATGAAACTTAGCCGGCTGAGCCGGCTGAGCCGGCCTGCGCGTCGGCCAGTGCTTCGGCAGGCGCTTCGGCAGGCGCATCGGAACTACCGCGCGGCCCCGCCACCAAACACGTCGATTACTGCCTGCACATCAGCCACCGTCACCGCATGCGCCTGCCGCGTGGCCGGGTCGACACAGCGGCTGCGCAAGACAGCGGGCGCGATGCTGCCCAGGCCGCGATAGGCCTGCACACGCGGCCGGGTGCCACCGGCGGCTTGTGCCATGCGTTGAACGAGAGCCTGGCAGTGCACGGGGTTGTCGGCCTGCTGAACTTCGCCGCTGTCGGCCGCCACCACTTCAAACATCGGTGCGCGCACCTGCCACAGGCGCTGCTGCTCAAGCAGTTGCGGCTGCCAGCGCTGCATGTAAAGCACCAGCAGCGCGCCGATGTGGATGCCGTCAGCGTCGGGGTCGAAGAGCAGCACCACACGTTCGTAGCGCAGCGGTGGCTGCTCTGTGGCTGCGGTGTGCGGCAACAATGGATTTGCGGCCTTGTTTTCTGCCGCCGCTGCCACCCCCAGCGCCTGCGCCAGCAGCCGGTATTGCGCATGTTGCGCCACGCGCACCGCGCTGGCGTGCCAGGCGTTCAAAGGCTTGCCCTGCAGTGCCAGCACCGCCTGGCTGCCCGGGTTGCGCACGGCACACACCGAGGCCAGCGCAGAGTCGCCCTCCACCAGCAACAGTTCGGCGCCGGCACCGTGCTCGCGGCAGTCTTCCAGCTTGGCATTGGCGGGGCGGTAACGTGCATTCACAAGTTCATTGTTGCCGCGCCGGCGCGCCCGTTCGCGGTGGCGCTCGTGAACCGGATGAAAATAGCCGGCAAAGGAAGCCCCATGTCCATCACCAACACTGAAGCGCTGACCCGCGTTATTGAACACCGCGAGATCTTTCATGACGAGATGCTGGCGCTGATGCGCCGCATCATGAACGGCGAGATGTCGCCGGTGATGATTTCCGCGCTGGCGATGGGGCTGCGGGTGAAGAAAGAAACGGTGGGCGAGATCGCTGCGGCGGCGCAGGTGATGCGCGAATTTGCCACCCCGGTGCTGGTGGCCGACCGCACGCACCTGGTGGACATCGTGGGCACGGGCGGCGACGGGTCGCACACTTTCAACATCAGCACGGCGTCGATGTTTGTGGCTGCAGCGGCAGGCGCCCGGGTAGCCAAACACGCCGGGCGCAGTGTGTCGTCCACTTCAGGTTCGGCTGACGTCATGGAAGCACTCGGCGCCAACATCATGCTCAGCCCCGAGCAGGTGGCGCAGTGTCTGGAACAAACCGGCATCGCCTACATGTTTGCGCCGAACCACCACACGGCGATGAAACACGCGGCGCCCGTGCGCAAAGAACTGGGCGTGCGCACCCTCTTCAACATCCTGGGCCCGCTGACCAACCCGGCTGGCGCGCCGCACCAACTGCTGGGTGTTTTCCACCCCGACCTGGTGGGCATCCTGGTGCGGGTGTTGCAGCGCCTGGGCAGCGAACACGTGATGGTGGTCTACGGCATGAACGGCATGGACGAGCTGTCGCTGTCGGGTGAAACGGCGGTGGGTGAACTCAAGGGCGGCGAGGTGCGTGAGTACGTGGTGCACCCCAGCGACTTCGGCCTGCCGGTGTATGACTCACGGGTGCTGAAAGTGGCCAATAAAGAAGAGTCTGTGCAGTTCATAGAGCGTGCGCTGGGCAATGAAAACGGACCCGTGCGCGACGTGGTGCTGCTGAACGCCGGCGCGGCGCTGTATTGCGCCGATATGGCGCCTTCGGTGATTGAAGGCGTGCGGCTGGCGCGTGAGGCGGTGGCCAGCGGCGCGGCGTTGGCCAAGCTGAGCCAGTTTGTCAGTGCGACACAGGCTTTGGGTGGCCGCTGACATGTTCAGCCAGCCGGCCGTGAATGCTTGGGCGTCGCCGCAGACGCATGCCTGCCAGGCCGGGCGGGCTGCAGGCGCCGGGGTGGGCGCATGAGCCTCGTCAAGCTGCTGCAACAAGCCAGCCGCGAGCAGGTGTTGTTCCTGCCGCGTGTGCAGTCCCATGAGGCCGGTGGTGTCATCGGCCTGCTGTGTTTTGTGCTGGGCGTGGTGGCCGCGCAGGGCACTTTCCCTGGCCATCAGGTGGTGGCCTGGCTGGCGCTGGGGGGTGTTTTTCTGGGCATGCTTTTGCATTGGCGCTGGAAGAAAACCCACGCCGGCTGGCGCGTGGACTTCACCCGCCGGGTGGTTGAACCGGTGGGCTTGCGCGGGCGTGTGCAGCCCATCACGGGCGAGGGCTGGTCGATCCAGGTGGCGCCCGGCGACAAACGCAGCTGTGTGGCCATCGACCTGCGGCACGTTGAGCGTGGCCGAGTCGCACGCCTTGTTGACATGCCCGCGCGTGGCAAATCCGATACCTTCAACCTCGATCAGCTGGCTGACAGGCTGGCGCTGCGCCTGCAAATACCGCGCAGCGGGCAACGCTTGTAGCGGCCGGCTGACCCTTTCCAAGGGCTTGTAGAAACATGTCAGACATCCTGCAGCGCATCGTGGCTGTTAAACACACCGAACTGGCCGCATTGCGCGCGCAGTGCAGCCTGGCCGCGCTGCGCGCCGAATGCGCATCGCTGCCGCCCGAACTGGCGCCGCGCGACTTCGGCGCTGCACTGCGAAAGCGCAGCGGGCACGGCGCTGCAGCGGTGATTGCCGAGGTGAAAAAGGCCAGCCCGAGCAAAGGCGTGCTGCGGGAAATCTTCATGCCGGCGCAGATTGCCCAGCAATACGAACGCGGCGGCGCGGCCTGCTTGAGCGTGCTGACCGATGCGTCGTTTTTCCAGGGCAGCACCGCCTATCTGCAGCAGGCGCGTGCGGCCTGCGCGCTGCCGGTGCTGCGCAAAGATTTCATCGTTGATGAATACCAGGTGGTGCAGGCGCGCGTGATGGGCGCCGATTGCATCTTGCTGATAGCGGCCTGCTTGTCTGACACGCAGATGGCCGAATTGGAAGCTTGTGCGCTGGCGCTCGGCATGGCGGTGCTGGTGGAGGTGCACGACGCTGCCGAATTGCAGCGCGCGCTGCGCCTTCGCACACCGCTTTTGGGCATCAACAACCGCAACCTGCGCACTTTTGAGGTCTCGTTGCAGACCACGCTCGACCTGCTACCCGATGTGCCGGCTGACCGCTTGCTGGTCACCGAGTCCGGCATCTTGACGGCCGCTGACGTGCAGCGCATGCGCCGTGCCGGTGTGCATGCGTTTTTGGTCGGTGAAGCCTTCATGCGTGCACCCGACCCCGGCGCCGCGCTGGCCGATCTGTTTTTTTGAACGTTGCCGACAACCGCCTGCTGCAGCCCGTGCAGCAGCAGCTGCAAGCGATGCAGGGCAGCGAGTGGTGGCCGCTGCTGGCGCGCTGGCGCGACAGCGCCGCCGGGCAGGCGTTGATGGCCTCGGTGGACACGCGCGTGGCAGCCGGCCACCGCGTCTACCCCCGCCAGGTGTTCCGCGCTTTGGCGTTGACGTCGCAAAGCCGTGTCAGGGTGGTCATCCTCGGCCAAGACCCCTATCACGGGCCGGGGCAGGCCGAGGGCCTGGCGTTTTCAGTGCCTGACGGCGTGCGCTGCCCGCCGAGCCTGCGCAACATCTTCAAGGAACTGCAGCGTGACCTCTACCTGCCGCTGGCCGCCGTGCACACCAGCCTGGGGCCCTGGGCCCGGCAAGGCGTGCTGTTGCTGAACACCAGCCTGACGGTCGAAGACGGCCACGCCGGCAGTCACAGCAGCTTGGGTTGGCAGGTGCTCACTGACGCCATCGTTCAAGCGCTGCTTGAAAGCGAGCGCGGTTTGGTTTTTATGTTGTGGGGCGCACATGCACAAGCCCGGCTGCCGGTTGAAGCCGCTGCGGCGGCGCCGCGCCACCTGGTTTTGCGCAGCAACCACCCGTCGCCCTTGTCTGCTTTACGCGCCCCGGTGCCCTTCATCGGCTGTGGGCATTTTGGCCAGGCCGACCGTTGGCTGCGCGCGCGGGGTGTGGCGGCGGTGCATTGGCAACTCGCGCCTTCTGCGGCTCGTGCTATAGTCACAGGCTCTCCGGAGGGGTGCCCGAGTGGCTAAAGGGGGCAGACTGTAAATCTGTTGGCTTACGCCTACGGTGGTTCGAATCCACCCTCCTC
>JAYUPP010000001.1:0-16119 GCA_043760045.1 Betaproteobacteria bacterium | reverse complement strand
CGTCGGACCGTATTGCAACAACTCGCCTGCGTCCATGACGGCGGTGTAGCCACCCAGCAGCAGCGCTTCGGTGGGCTCGGTGGTGGCATACACCACGGTGGATGCACCGGCCGCAAACAGCGCCGACAACTCTTCGCGTAAGGCTTCGCGCAGCTTGTAGTCCAGGTTGACGAGCGGCTCGTCCAGCAGCATCAGCGGTGCGTCTTTGGCCAGCGCGCGGGCCAGCGCCACACGCTGCTGCTGGCCGCCCGACAGCTCGGCCGGAAGGCGCGTGAGGAAACTCTCGATGTGCAGCTTTTCAGCCAACGCCTGCACCCGTTGCGCCAGCGCTGCCGCGTCAAGGCCGCCGCGAATCTTCAGCGGCGAAGCGATGTTGTCGAACACCGTCATCGACGGGTAGTTGATGAACTGCTGGTAGACCATGGCCACGTTGCGCCGCCGCACCGGCCAACCAGTGACGTCTTGCCCGTCCACCGACACGCGGCCCTGGCTGGGCACGTCCAGCCCGGCCATCAAACGCATCAACGTGGTTTTGCCGGCCTGCGTGGCGCCCAGCAGCACCGTCACCGTGCCCGGCTGCAGCGCCAGGTTCAACGGGTGCAGGTGGGTGGCAGCACCCACGCGGTGCACCAGCTGGTCGAGTTTCAGTTGCATGTCGATCGCAGTTTGGGAAGTTGTAGTTGTCGTGTGGTTGACGTGTGGTTGTCGTGTGGTTGTCGTGTGGTTGACGTTTCAGTGTCGTCTCATTGACGTGTCAATGTCGTGTTAGCCAGAACTGACTGGCAGACGCTGATGGCGGCCGGCAGGGGCTCGCTTTCAGCATGATGCGCCTGCCACCACTGCGCCACCTGCTGACGCTCTGCGCCACTGTAGTGCAGGCCCAGCTTGGTGCGGCGCCACAGCACATCGTCGGCACTGCGTGCCCATTCACGCTGGTGCAGGTGGTGCAGCTCCACTTCAAACAGGCCCGGCGCCACCTCGGCGCCCAAGGCTGGGCGTTGCAGCAGCAGGTCCACACGGCTGCCGTAACAGCGCGCCCAGCGTTGCAACACAGGCTGCGGCAGCGCCGGGTGGCGGCGCAGCAGCTCGGCGCTGAAACGCTGCATGTCGGTGTCGGGCTGCTGGGCGGCGCCGATCCAGGCCGACAAGTCACCGCCCGGCAACAGCGCGGGCGCCGTCCAGGCCGGGCCCCCATAACCCAGGCGCTGCACCAGCGCGTCGGCCGCTTCTTCAGCCAGTTTGCGAAAGGTGGTGATCTTGCCGCCCCACACCGACAACAAAGGTGCGGCAGCCGCTGTGCCGCCCTGTGCCGCAGCCGGTGCTGGTGTGTCGAATTCCAGCAGGTAGTCGCGCGTGACGGCCGAAGCGTCACCGGCCGCGTCATCCAGCAGCGGGCGCACACCCGAGTACGTCCACACCACGTCGGCCGGCACCACAGCGCGCGCGAAATAGCGGCTGGCCTGCTGGCACAGGTAGGCGGTTTCTTCAGCGTCTATGCAGGCTGCGTCGGGCGCGCCGCTGATTTCGACATCGGTGGTGCCGATGAGCGTGAAATCACTTTCATACGGAATGGCAAAGATGATGCGTTTGTCGGCGTTCTGGAAGATGTAGGCGTGATCGTGATCAAACAGTTTTTTCACCACGATGTGGCTGCCCTTGACAAGGCGCAGCGCACGCACGCTGGGCAGCTGCAACTGCTGGCGCAGGAAGTCGCCGGTCCAGGGGCCAGCCGCGTTCACGAGCGCCCGCGCGCTGACGTCGAATGCGGCCCCGCCGTGCGGCTGCAGGTGCGCCCGCCAACCGCCTGCAACGCGCACCGCGCCCACGCAGCGGGTGCGTGTGTGCACGGCCGCCCCATGCGCGGCGGCGTCCAGCGCATTCAGCACCACCAGGCGCGCGTCGTCGACCCAGCCGTCGCTGTACACAAAAGCTTGGCGGTAGCTGGGTTTCAGCGCCGCACCGGCGGCATGGCGGCGCAGGTCCACTGCGGTGCTGCCAGGCAGCCATTCGCGGCGCGCCAGGTGGTCGTACAAAAACAGGCCGATGCGCACCATCCACACCGGGCGCATCGAAGCGTCGTGTGGCATCACAAAGCGCAGGGGCCGCATGATGTGCGGCGCGCTTTTCAGCAAGCGTTCACGTTCGGCCAGCGCCTTGCGCACGAGGCTGAATTCGTAATGTTCCAGGTAACGCAAACCGCCGTGGACGAGCTTGGTGCTGGCTGAAGAAGTGTGGCGCGCCAGGTCGTCCTGTTCACACAGCAGCACACGCAGGCCGCGCCCGGCCAGGTCGCGCGCGATGCCGGCGCCGTTGATGCCGCCGCCCACCACCAGCACGTCACAGGCCGTGTCGGCGGGGTCAGCAAGGTGGGACGTGCTCAGGTTCATGGCCGGTCAGCAGGAAGAAAAATTTTCGTTTTCAGTTCGTTTTCGTTCGGTTCGGTTCGTTTGTAACTACTTTGCAGGCTTCGCGCAAGCCCGTTTTCCCTCACTGCGGGTGCGCTGCAATCGCGTAGGCTGGCAACCCCGCTGCCGCACAAACACCCGTGAGCGAACTGATACCCAACCCGCGCCAGGCCGGCGTTTTAAGCACCGTGCGCGAACTGGGCGCCACCACCGTGGAAGCGCTGGCTGAACGTTTTGGCGTGACGCTGCAAACGGTGCGGCGCGATATCAAGCTGCTGGCCGAAGCCGGGCTGCTGGCGCGCTTTCACGGCGGTGTGCGGCTGCCGGCCAGCACCACTGAAAACATCAACTACCGCGCGCGCCAGGCGCTGCACGAAAACGCCAAACGCCGCATCGCGCTGGCAGTCGCGCAGCGTGTGCCCGCCGGCAGCAGCCTGTTCATCAACATCGGCACCACCACCGAAGCGGTGGCGCGCGCGCTGCTGTCGCACCAGGGCCTGCGCGTCATCACCAACAACCTGAACGTGGCGGCCATCCTGAGCGACAACCCCGAGTGCGAAGTCATCGTTGCCGGGGGCCTGGTGCGCGGCCGCGACCGCGCCATCATTGGCGAAGCGGCGGTGGAATTCATCAACCAGTTCAGGGTGGACATCGGCCTCATCGGCATTTCGGGCATTGAAGCCGACGGCACGCTGCGCGACTTTGACTACCGCGAAGTGAAGGTGGCGCAGGCCATCATCCGCGCCAGCCGCCAGGTGTGGCTGGCCGCCGACCACAGCAAATTCCACCGCGCCGCGATGGTGGAAGTGGGCCGGCTGGACCAGGTGGACACGCTCATCACCGACACCGCGCCGCCGGCCGCCTTCAACAGCCTGCTGGTCGAAGCCGGCGTAGCCTGCGTGATAGCCGGTGCCGACGGTTCACCGCCGGCACCGGCTGCTGCCCGCATGCAAACAGGAGTCCGCCCATGAGCTACATCTTGGCCCTCGACCAGGGCACCAGCAGTTCTCGCAGCATCGTGTTTGACGCCAGCGGGCACATCGTCGCCATGGCGCAGCGTGAATTCGAGCAGATCTTTCCGCAGCCCGGCTGGGTAGAACATAACCCCGAAGTGCTATGGCAGACGCAGCTGGCCACGGCGCGGGAAGCGCTGGCCCAGGCCGGCATCACGGCGCAACAGGTGAAGGCCGTCGGCATAACCAACCAGCGCGAAACCACCGTGGTGTGGAACCGCCGCACCGGCTTGCCCATCTACAACGCCATCGTCTGGCAAGACCGCCGGGGTGAGCCGCTGTGTGCGCAGCTGCGTGAACAGGGCCACGCGGCGCAGATACAGCGCAGCACCGGCCTGGTGTTGGACGCTTATTTTTCAGCCACCAAGATACGCTGGATACTCGACCATGTGAGCGGCGCGCACATCGCCGCTGCGCGCGGCGAGCTGGCGTTTGGCACCATCGACAGCTGGCTGCTTTACCAGCTGACCGGCGGCCGGGTGCACGCCACCGACGTCAGCAACGCAGCGCGCACGATGCTGTTTGACATCCGCCACAACGTGTGGGACCCGGGGCTGCTGAAGTTGCTGCACGTGCCCGACAGCCTGCTGCCCGAGGTGCACCCCAGCAGCCATGTGTTTGGCCACACCGATGCGGCGTTACTCGGCGCTGCACTGCCGGTGGCCGGCATCGCCGGCGACCAGCAAAGTGCACTCTTCGGCCAGGCCTGTTTCACGGCCGGCCTGGCCAAGAACACCTACGGCACCGGTTGCTTTTTGCTGATGCACACCGGCGCGCAGTTCCGCAGCAGCGAAAACGGCCTGCTCACCACCGCTGCGGCGCAGCCTACCCGACAAATGCAGTACGCACTGGAAGGCAGTGTGTTCATCGGCGGCGCCGTGGTGCAGTGGCTGCGCGACGGCCTGCAGGCCATCAAAACCAGCGCCGACGTGCAGGCGCTGGCCGCCAGCGTGCCCGACGCCGGCGGCGTGATGCTGGTGCCGGCCTTCACCGGCCTGGGCGCGCCTTACTGGAACGCCAGCGCGCGCGGCACGCTGACGGGGCTGACACGCGGCACCACGCTGGCCCACATCGCCCGCGCGGCGCTGGAAAGCATCGCTTACCAAAGCACCGCATTGCTGCAAGCCATGAGCCGCGATGCGGTGGCCGCCGGGGGTGCACCGGTGGCCGAGCTGCGCGTGGACGGCGGCGCCTGCGTGAACGACCTCTTGATGCAGTTTCAGGCCGACTTGCTGGGCATACCGGTGGTGAGGCCGGTGGTCACCGAAACAACGGCGCTGGGTGCCGCTTACCTGGCCGGCCTGGCTACCGGTGTCTACCGTAACCTGGATGAACTGGCGGCACAGTGGCAGGTGCAGCGGCGGTTCGAGCCCACGCTGGCACCGGCGCAGGCGCAGGCGCTGATGGACCACTGGGCGCGCGCGGTGCGGCAGACGGTGGCGACCTGAACAGCCATCACGCTTGAGGAGCGCACAGCAGGTTTTCATGATCCACAGCGCCGCCATGAATCACGAACGTTAGCCTTGCAACCAGCGCACCTTCACGCTCTTGCCCTTCACGCGGCCGGCATTCAGCTGGCGTTCGGCCTGACCGGCAATGTCTGCGGCAACGGCCACATAGGTTGAATAGTCGTTGACGTTGATCTTGCCCACCTGCGCGGCGGCATAACCCAGGTCTTTGGTCAACGCGCCCAACACGTCGCCGGCGCGGATTTTTTCTTTGCGGCCACCCAAGATCTGCAGCGTGGCCATCGGCGGGCGCAGCGGTTCACGGGCAGTCGGCGTCAGGCTGCCGACAGGCTGCCACACCAGTTGCAAACCCTGCGCGTGTTCGATGCGGCCCACCGCGCCCATCTCGTCCAGGCTGGCCAGCGTGAAGGCCCAGCCGCTGGTGTCATTCGCAACCCCACCCGCGCCAGCGTCCAGCGAAGCGCGCCCGGTGCGGCCGACGCGGTGCGTGTGCGTGGCCGGGTCGGGTGTCACGTCCACATTGATCACCGCTTCCAGCTGCGCAATGTCGAGGCCGCGCGCGGCGATGTCGGTGGCCACCAGCACACTGGCGCTGCGGTTGGCAAACTGGATCAGCACCTGGTCGCGGTCGCGCTGCTCCAGGTCGCCGTGCAGTTCCAGGGCCACAAAACCTTCGCTGCGCAGCACCTCCACCAGGTCGCGGCACTGCAGCTTGGTGTTGCAAAAAGCCAGCGTGCTGACCGGCCGGTAGTGGTTCAGCAGCAGGCCCACGGTGTGCAGGCGCTGCGTCTCGGTGACCTCAAAAAACAGCTGCCTGATTTGTGTCGCGGCCGGTTTTTCGGCCAGTTTCACAGTCTGCGGTTCGCGCATGAAAGCCGCTGCAAGCTTGGTGATGCCCTCAGGGTAGGTGGCTGAAAACAGCAGTGTCTGGCGCTCTTTCGGGCACTGCTTGGCGACCGTGCTGATGTCGTCGAAAAATCCCATGTCCAGCATGCGGTCGGCTTCGTCCAGCACCAAGGTGTTCAGGGCGTCCAGCTGCAGGCTGCCGCGTTCCAGGTGGTCCATGATGCGGCCCGGGGTGCCCACCACCACATGCGCGCCGTGCTCCAGGCTCGCGAGCTGGTTGCGCAGCGGCGCACCGCCACACAGGGTGAGCACCTTCACGTTGTCTTCAGCGGCGGCCAGGCGGCGCAGTTCCTGCGTCACCTGCTCAGCCAGTTCACGCGTGGGGCAGAGCACCAACGCCTGCACGGCAAAGCGGCGGATGTTCAGGTTGGCCAGCAGCGCCAGCGCAAAAGCCGCCGTTTTGCCGCTGCCGGTGCGCGCCTGCGCTATCAAGTCTTTGCCGGCCAGCGCCAGCGGCAGGCTGGCGGCCTGGATCGGCGTCATCGCGGTGTAGCCCAGCTGCGCGAGATTGGCGCGCACGTGGGGGGGCAGGGGCAGGGTGTCGAAGCTGTCGGCTGCGGGTGTTTCGGGACTTTCGGGGCTTTGGTCTGATGAAGGATGCATCAGCCATTATCAAGAGTGCAACGGGCTCAGCGCAGCGGCAGCGCTGCCGCCAGCCGCTGCAGCGGCTCGAAAGTTTCGCCGTTGGCGGCGAACAGCAAATCCACCAGAAGGTCGTCGGCCACGCGGATCTTCTCGACCTCACCTTGCGGTTGCGCCTCAAAACACGCCGGGTCCAGTCAGGTCGCCCGGTGCACGATTCGGCTCAGGCAGGCGGGGCGCTCCAGCGGCTGCTCACTTGCAAAGGCCATTGACCCTGGCGGCCTGCTCGCGTTGACGCTCCAGATCGAGCCGGTTCATTTGCAGATGGGTCAAACGCCACACGCCGAGCGGGCGCGCGGCTCTGGCGCCAAGCAGCATGGCATCCAGCGCAGCACCTCGCTGCCAAGCCTTGCCCGGGTCCACCTCAATCTCGCTGCGGGTTTGCGTGCCGACCGTTTTCATGCCGGAAAGTCCAGCCGTTGAGGCGTCGGCCCAAGTTCAGCGCCATGTTCATCGCCAAGGGTCAGGGTCAGGCGCAGGCGCAGGGCGGCGGCAGCCCATTCAGACCCCCTAGCAGCCGTGCGAGACTGCGCATAGCAACAAGGTCAGCATGCCAGCATCCACATCCACCCCCACCCGCAGCGTTTTGAACCCCCTGAACCTGCCGCAGCCGCGTCACGCCGACCGCGTGCCGGCACACATCGGCAAGGAACAGATTGCCCGCCTGAAACAGCACGCCTACGCGTTGCCGCAGGTGACGAAAGCCGCCGACCACGGCACATCGACCGACGCGGCCGGCGACCAGAAGCTCGACGAACTGGGCCTGGTGATGCTGCAGAAGTCGGCCGCTGGCGTGCGCGCCAGCCGCTGGATAACGCCGCAGTTGCTGGACAGCGCGCTGGCCCACTTGCAGGCCGTGGGCACCGGCCCCGAGGCACGGCCGTTGATGCTGGAACGCGGCTCGGCGCTGGAAGCGCTGGGTGTGGCGCGTGCCGCAGACACTGCCGGCCAGGTGATGTGGACGCGTTTGATCAGCCACGGCCTGACTCTGGGCGTTGCCATTTCGGGCGCCGAGACCAAGGTGTCGGTGCAGTACCGCGTGCCCGTGGCCGCCGACCCGGTGTGGGACTTTTATCGCAGCGGCAACCAGGCCCAGTTGCTGGCCGCTTTGGGCGCCCCACCGCCCTGCCCTTTTGCGGCCGAGCTGGTGGTGCACCTGGAAGCGCTGGTGGCGCGCAGCCGCGCTTTCAGGCCCACACAGCTGGAAAGCCTGCTGCCGCGCCTGCAGGCTGAATGCGCCAGCGCCAAACCGCTGCTCACGCTGCAGCCGTCTGCCGCCAACTCACAAGCGCTGGCCGACTTTCAAGCCGCCTGCAACCGCGCGCAAGACCGCTGGGTGCAGGCGGCAACAGAAATCGACACGCTGCAGGGCCTGAACAGCGAACTGGCCTTTCAGGGCTACCCGGCCACCTTTGCAAAAGCCCGCCGCCTGAACCGCCGCGTGACGCTGTACGTGGGCCCACCCAACAGCGGCAAAACGCACGCCGCATTCGAACGCCTGGCGCAGGCGCTCGACGGCGCCTACCTGGCCCCGCTGCGCCTGCTGGCGCTGGAAGGCCGCGACCGCCTGGCCGCGCGCGGTGTGCCTTGTTCGCTGCTGACCGGCGAAGAAAACATGCCGGCTGAAGATGCCCGCGTGGTCAGCAGCACGATAGAGATGGTGAACACACAAAAGACCATCGACGTGGCCGTCATCGACGAAGCGCAGATGATTTTTGACAACTCGCGCGGCTGGGCCTGGACGCAGGCCGTGGTGGCGGTGCCAGCGCAAGAAGTCATCATCATCTGCAGCAGCTATGCCGTGCCGGCGCTGCAAAACCTGCTGGGCCTGTGTGGTGAAGCCTGTTTGGTGCGCGAATTCACGCGCATGCAGCATGTGCAGCTGCTGCCCGGCACGCTGCCGGTGCAGGCGCTGCAGCTGGGCGACGCGGTGGTGGCTTTCAGCCGCCGCGACGTGCTGACGCTGCGTGACCGCATCGCTGCCAACGGCCACCCGGTGTCGGTGATTTATGGCGCGCTACCGCCCGAAGTGCGCCGACGCGAAGCCGAGCGTTTTGCCACCGGCGAAAGCCACATCCTGGTGGCCACCGACGCCATCGGCATGGGCCTGAACCTGCCCATCAAGCGTGTGCTGTTTTCCACCTTGACCAAATACGACGGTGTGGCCGACCGCACGCTGGAAGAGAGCGAAGTGCACCAGATTGCCGGCCGCGCCGGCCGTTACGGCATGCACGAAGAAGGTTTTGTGGGCGTGCTGGATGACGCCGAAAGTGGCGCGCCGCGGGTGCTTAAAGAACTGCTGGCCAAAGCGCCCCACGCGCCGCGCAACTTCAAGGCGCCCGTGGCGCCCAACGGCTGGCATGTGGACACCATTTCAGCGCGGCTGAACAAAAACAAACTGCGCGACGTGCTGGCCGTGTTCATGGAACAGCTGAAGCTGGACGACGCCCACTTTGCGGTGGCTGAACTGGAACAGATGCTGCAGCTGGCCGAACAGCTGGACGCGGTGGCCGGCAAACTGACGCTGAAAGAACGCTTCACCTACGCCCAGGCCCCCGTGGACATGCGCACCGACACGCTGGTGCAAGATTACCTGGGCTGGGCCGGCAACCACGCGCTGACCGGCAAAGCGGGTAGACCCGAATTCCTGGACCACGTGGACGGCCACAGCCGGCTCGAGCGCATGGAGCAAGCACTTCGCGGCTGCACCTTGTGGCTGTGGCTCGGCTTGCGTTTTCCGGGTGTGTATGGCCACGAAGAAACGGTGTACACGCTGCGCGGCGTGCTCAACGACGGCATAGAACGTCAGCTGAAGGGCAAACGCCCGCTGGCGCAAACGCGGCGCGGCGGCGCCAGCGGCGGTGCGCCCCGCGTGGGCGGCCGCGCGGGTGCCAGCGCGGGTGGAAGCGGCGCGCCGCGTCGTGCGCCGCGCCGGCGCTGACACTCATGATGTAGGGCAGCGCCCCGGACCATGAAAGACGTCCGCACTCACGCGCAGCAAGGTGTGCGATTGCAAATGACACCGCTGCAAATCACACCGCTGGCACACACCCGCGCCGACACGGCAGCCGACATCCTGCGCCTGATGCAAGCCGCGCACGCCCAGGAAGCGCAGTGGCTGCAAATGCCTGAATTCCCACAGCTGCGGCAAACCTTGCCACAACTGCAGGCCAGCAGCCACTTTCACCTGGGGGCGCTGCAAGACGGCCACATCGTGGGCGTGCTGGTCATCGCACCCGATGACGAACCCGGGCAGCTGAACATCAGCACGCTGGTGGTGCACATGCAGGCGCAGCGCCAGGGTGTGGGCCGCAGCCTGGTGCAAGACGCTTTGCGGCGCGGGCCCGGTGTGGTGTTCAGTGTGTCAGCCGCGAGCGCCAACACAGCCGCCATGGCGCTGTACAGGGGCCTGGGTTTTGTGCCTTACCGGCAAGGCCTGCTGGCCGGTGTGCTGTCCATCACCAAACTGCGGCGCACGGCACCATGAACACCGAAGCTCAACTGCACAGCCCGGCGGCTGAACGCAACCAGGGCCCGCTGCTGCTGCAGCTGCAGCGCCTGCTGCCGCCGTCACCACCCGAGCCAGGCCGGATGCTGGAAATTGCCAGCGGCACCGGCCAGCATGCAGCACACTTTGCACGTTCGCTGCCCGCTTGGCTGTGGCAGCCCAGCGACCCGCTGGCCGCGCACCGCGCGTCCATCGCCGCCTGGTGCGCCGGTGCGGGCAACGTGCAAGCCGCGCTGGCGCTGGATGTGCTGGCCCACCCGTGGCCGGTGCCCGCCGCCCACTTCAACGCGCTTTATTGCGCCAACATGCTGCACATCGCGCCCTGGCCCACCTGCCTGGCTTTGATGCAAGGTGCGCAGCGCTGCCTGCAAGCGGGCGGCTTGCTGCTCGTCTACGGCCCGTTCATTGAAACAGGGGTGGACACTGCTGCCAGCAACCTGGCTTTTGACACCGACCTGCGCGCGCGCGACAGCCGCTGGGGCCTGCGCGAACTGCAGCAGGTGCAGGCCGTGGCTCAGGCGCACGAACTGCATTTTCAAGCGCAGATCAAGATGCCGGCCAACAACCTGCTGCTGGTGTTCAGGCGTGCAAGCTGACGGGCTGCTGGCCTGTTTTCCACACCCGCCCGCTGCAGCTTCAGCCGGGCCAGGCCGCTGGCGAGGTCAAGCCAAAGCCCACACCGCCGTCATCGAAGGCCGGTTGCCAAAGGCCAGCCACCACGCAGCCAGCTTGGGGTAACGCGCGCGCCAGGCCAGTTCGGCAAAGCGCAGGTCCAGGTAGCCCAGCGCACAGCCAACCGACAGCGTGCCGATGTGCACCGCTTCGTCAAGCGCCGGCGTGCCGGCTTCCAGTGCCGCCAGCGACGTGGCCACTTTGTCCAGCTGGGCGTGGCGCCACTCGGCCCAGCGCAGCGCTTCGGGCCGCGCCACATCTTCATAACGCGCCAACAGGCAGGCGTCCAGCACGCCATCGGCCAGCGCCTGCAGCGCCAGCGCGTTCCAGCGCCGGGCGTCCTGCGGAAACAGCGTGCCGCCGCCCAGGTGGTTCAGGTACTCGCAGATCACGCGGCTGTCGTACAGCGCCTGGCCTTCGTCGGTGACGAGTGTGGGCACCTTGCCCAGCGGGTTGACGGCCACGATGCTGGCGTCGCGGTTGATCGGGTGCGCCTGGCTGGGCAGCAGTTCGATGCGGCCGACCAGGCCCAGTTCATGTGCAGTGGCCATGCACTTGCGCACATAGGGTGAGGTGGCAGAGAAAAAGAGTTTCATGTGGATGCTTGACCGAATTTTTGCTATTCGGCTTTTACGCCCGCTTCTTTGATCAACTGTGCCCAGCGGTCGTGGTCCTTTTTCAGCCATTCACGGTATTCGTCGGGCGAATTGCCCACCACCACGGCGCCCAGGCCGCGCAGTTTGTCTTGCACCGCCGGCTTGGCCAGCGACGCACGAATGGCGGTGGCCAGCTTGTTCAGCACCGGCGCCGGTGTGTGGGCCGGGGCCAGAAAACCAACCGGGCCGATGTAGTCCTCAAAACCCGGGAAATTAGCTTCGGCCATGGTGGGCACGGCGGGGAAGTCGGTGTGGCGCTGTCTGGTCGTCACGGCCAGCACGCGCAACTGCTTTTGCGCCACGCGGTCTGCCACACCGATCATCGGGTAGAACATGAAATCCACCCGCGCGGCCATGACCTCAATCAACGCCGGGCCGTTGCCACGAAACGGGATGTGGTTCATCTTTACCGCGCCGCGCTGCTCCAGCAGCGCGCCCGACAGGTGCGCCGAACCGCCGTTGCCGGCCGACCCGTAACTGATCACACCGGGTTGCGCCTTCGCCGCCTTCAACAGGTCGGCCAGCGTGTTGAACTTCGATTCAGCGCCGACCACGATGACCTGCGGCAGCACCACTGCCAGGCTGATGGGCGCGAAGTCTTTGCTCGGGTCGTACTTCACCTTGCCCGCGCCCAGGATGGCGTTGACGTTGTGCGACAGCGTGTTGACGATGACGGTGTAGCCGTCAGCGGGCGCACGCGCCACGTCTTCGGTGGCGATGTTGCCGTTGGCGCCGGCCTTGTTTTCGACCACCACCGTTTGGCCCAGCGCCGTTTGCACGTCTTGCGCCACCAGGCGCGCGATGACGTCGGTGGGGCCACCGGGGGCGTAGCCGACCACGAACTTGATCGGCTTGGTGGGGAAGTCCTGCGCCAGCGCAGGCGCGGCGGGCAAAGTGGCCACGCAGGCCAGTGCGGCAGCGGCAAAGTAGCGGCGGGTGAAGCGCATGCGGTGTCTCCGGTGGGTCGTGGTTGCAGGCCAGCGGCCTGTGGTGAAAATTCGGCCAGCGGCCTGTGGTGAAAATTCGGCCGGCGGCCGGTGGTGCAAGTTCGGCCGGCGGCCGGTGGTGAAAATCTGGCCTGCGGCCTGGAAAGCGGTTCGGACCTACGTCCCGGCAATCGTATGTTCCAGCACGCCTACGCCCGACACCTCCAGCCGCACCCGGTCGCCGGGCTGCAGCCATCGCGGTGGTTTGCGGAAAGCGCCGACGCCAGCCGGTGTGCCGGTGGCGATGATGTCGCCCGGCTCCAGCGTCATGAAGCCGCTGAGGTATTCGATCAGGCGCGCCACCGGGAACAGCATGTCGGCCGTGTGGCCGTGCTGCAGCTCTTCGCCGTTGACGTGTGTGGTCACGGTCAGCACCTGCGGGTCACCCAGCTCATCGGCCGTCACCAGCCACGGGCCCATCGGGCAGAAGCCGTCCATGCTTTTGGCGAAAGTGGTTTGCGGCGGGCTGACGTCGAACTGGAATTCGCGGGCGCTGACGTCGTTCAGCACCGTGTAGCCGGCCACATGGCGCAGTGCGTCGGCCTGCCGCACATCTTTGGCGGCGCTGCCGATGACCACGGCCAGCTCCACTTCGTAGTCGAGCTTGTGCACCTGCGCAGGCCGCATCACGGCGCTGCCGGGGCCGCACACACTGCTGGGTAGCTTGAAGATGACTCGCGGCTTCTCAAACGCCGCCACACCGGTTTCTGCAGCGTGGTCGGCGTAGTTGCGGCCGACGCCGACGATCTTGCCGGGGCGCGGCACGGGCGCCAGCAGCTGCACCGCTGCCAGCGGGCGGCTGTGGCCCTGCACGCGCGCTTGTTGCAGCCCCGTTTGTTGCAGCTCGATTTTCTGCAGCTCGATTTTCTGCAGCCCAGCCGGCCCGGCCTGCAGCAGCCGCAGCATGCCGCGCGTCGCCGGCGCCACGCCGTGGCGGGCCAGCTGCGCCGCCACCTCGGCCGGCACGGCCAATGCGGCCACGGGGTCGTCGATGTCGATGACCTGCCCATCCACCAGTGCACCCACACGGGCCAGCCCGTCGTCACCCCGGTAGTTCAGCAGCTTCATACGGCGGCGAAAAAACGGGTTGCAGCCACCTGGCAGCGCTTGATCAGGCGGTGCTCGTCGGGGCGGTAGTCGGCCACCGCGTTGTGGATGGTCCCCATGTTGTCCCACATCAACACCGTGCGCGGCACCCAGCTGAATTTGTAGCGAAAACGCGGCGCCGTCTGGTGGGCAAACAAGAAGGCCAGCAGCTCGTCGCTTTCGGCCTGCGGCAGTTCGTTGATGCGCATTGCATAACCAGGGTTGCAATACAGCACGGTGCGGCCGGTGATGGGGTGCTGCATGAACACCGGGTGCGTAGCGGGGGGTCGGGCGGCGCGCTGCGCGGGTGTCAGCGGTGGCCGTGCGCTGCCCTTTTCTCGGCGCATCATTTCCCAGAACTTTTCAAAGTCGTGTGTGGCTGTTTTGCCCCGCAGCCGCTGCTTCAGTTCCGCCGGCAGTTCCTCAAAAGCCGCGTGCATGTTGCAGAACTCGGTGCAGCCCAGCGCCACACCGTCGCGCACGGGTATCTTGATGCCGTACAGGATGTTGGTGAAAGCAATCATCGGGCTGTAGGACATGTCGGTGTGCCAGTCTTGGCCGGCATCGGCCAGGCCGACGGGCTTGCCGTTTTCGACGATGTTCGACAACGTCATCACCTCGGGCATGCCGGCTTCTTGATAGGCGCCGGCCACGTTCACTTCGAGCTGGCCAAAGTGGGCGCTGAAGTCGCGCAGGTGGGCGGGGGTCAGGTCTTGGTCGGGGAAGTGCAGCACGCCGTGCTTGCCCAGCAGGCTGATGAGCTGGTCGCGCTCGAGTTCTGACAGCGGTTGCGCCAGATCGATGCCGCTGACGCGGGCGCCCAGGGTCTGGCCGGTGGGGGTGACTTGCATGGGGGTCCTCGTTTCATTCGGGGGCGGTAGAGGGGCGGTAGAGGGGCGGTAGCGGGGGCGGTAGCGGGGGCGGTAGCAGGGGCGGCAGCGGGGGCGGGGTCTGAAGTTGAGAGGGCGCGCATGCAGCGATGCTGGAAATAACAGCAGGCGGTGCCGGCACAGCGGGCGGCAGTCCCTGAACTGGCGCAACTCTAGGTGAAAGCGGCGCTGTCTCGGGATGCGGGACTGAGAATTCACAATTTCCAAATCAGAAACAATGCGGCCACCAAGCCCTTCTACAGTCACGAGCCCATGGACCGCCTGCGTTGTCTGGAAATCTTTGCCGAAGTGGCACGCGCTGGCAGCTTCACCGCGGCCGCGCAGCGCTACGCCCTGTCACGTTCAGCGGTCAGCAAACATGTGGCCTGGCTGGAGGCCGAACTGGGTGCGCAGCTGCTGGCGCGCACCACCAAGGAAGTGGGCCTGACCGACGCCGGCCACCGGCTGCTGGCAGGCAGCGTGCAGCTACTTGAGCGCTTTGAAGATTTGCAAGCGCAGGTGCGCGACGCGGTTGACACGCCGCGCGGCGTCATCCGCATCGGCACGCCACACGCGTTTGGTGTGCACCACCTGCTGCCGCTGGCGCTGCGCTTCATGGCCCAGCACCCCGACATCCAGATTGCCATTGAAGCCGACGACGGCCGCACCAGCCTGGTGGCCGAGCGGCTGGACCTTTCGGTGCGCATTGCACCCGCGCTGGACGACGCCAGCTTTGTGGCGCAGGCCTTGATGAAAGCACCGCAGCTGCTGGTGGCCGCGCCGGCTTACCTGCAGCGCGCGGGCACGCCCAGCAGCGTGCAAGCGCTGGCGCACCACGAATGCCTGGTGCACACGCTGAAGAGCCCCACCGCGCTGTGGCGCTTTCAGACGGCGCAGGGTGTAGCCACCGTGCGTGTGCGCGGCGCCTTGTGTTCCAGCTTGGGTGAAATGCTGCAGCAGGCCGCGCTGGCCGGCCGTGGCCTGGCTATCCACCCCAGCTACATGGTGGCTGGCGACGTGGCCGCCGGCCGGCTGGTGAACGTGCTGCCCGACACACCGCCGTTGTCGCTGGACATTTTCGTGATCTACCCCGCGCGTGCCAACCTGCCCAAGCGGGTGCGTGCTTTCATCGACTTCCTGCGCGCCTGGGCGGCCACACCGCCGCCGTGGGCCGTGGTGAGCGCGCCGCGCTGATGCGCTGCCGCACACATCCACAGCCCTGCTTGCAGAACCTGCACCGATCCACCCATGCCGCGCATTGACGAAGCCTGTGCCATCGAAGACCTGCGGCGCCTGGCGCAGCGCCGCCTGCCGCGTGCACTGTTTGACTTCTACGACGGCGGCGCCGAAGACGAGCTGACGCTGCGCGCCAACCGCGACGCCTTTGCCCGCCACGCGCTGCGCCCGCGTGTGCTGGTGGACGTGAGCCAGGTGAACCTGCAGACCACGCTGCTGGGCGCACACTCATCATTGCCGTTAGCCATCGCGCCCACCGGCGCCCTGGGCTTTGGCTGGCCGGGTGCCGACATCGCCATTGCGCAGGTGGCCGCTGCAGCCGGCGTGCCTTTCACGCTGTCCAGTTCAGGCACCACGTCCATCGAAAAGCTGGCGCGCGCGGCGCCCGGGCGCCTGTGGTTCCAGGCCTATGTGCTGCGCGACCGGGCCTTTTTTGACCGCATGATTCAGCGCGCTGAGGCCAGCGGCTTTGAGGCGCTGATGATCACGGTGGACCTGGCCGTGGGCGGCAAACGCGAGCGCGACTTTCGCAACCATTTTTCGATTCCCTTCCGGTTCACGCCGCGCAACCTGCTGGACTTTGCGTTGCACCCGCGCTGGGCGCTGCGCATCGCGCGCCACGGCATGCCGGCCATGGAAACACTGGCCGGGCTGGTCAAGTCCGCCGGCTT